>QHXD01000746.1 GCA_003223895.1 Acidobacteriota bacterium | reverse complement strand
CCAATTTTCGTAGTTTTCTTTCTTCCTTGCTGCCGCCCAAGGCTGGTACGGGATTTCGTTGCCTTCTACCATGCTCAACCCGGCTGGAACGGCAGCGGTGGCGCCAAGCTCGAGCACGGGACCGCTCCGTGCATGATGGTCCTGCAGGTCCCAATGCGCCGTCCCCATCGCCTGCCAAATGCCGTTGAGGTCCGGCTTGCCGTCCGCCGTGCGCGATATCCTCACGTCCGGCACCTGACCTTCGACGGGCTGCCTCACCATTTGTGAAATTCCGAGCGCGAGGCCAGCGGAGACAACCGCAATTGACGCGCCTTTCAGCCAGTTCATGAAATCACCTCTCGCAGCCTACTGCGTCCCGGCTCTCGCTGGGGCCCTGTCTTTAGCGCGCCCCGCGCTGAGGGTATTAGGGACGGCGTGATTCCCCTCGTGACAGGCGTACTCGAACAGCTCGTACTGGGGTTCCCGGTTCAGGCTCATCGCCACTTTCCAGGGTGCCGTATAGACCTTGGGATCTTCGACGACGACCTCGTAGTTGATTGTCTTTTCGTCGACGCGCGTAAAGCGCTCGACGACGTGCAAGTCCTCGCTCTGCGGAATCGATCGCACACGCTGGCTCGCGGCGTTGGTCGCCAGGTTGCCCTTGTCGTTGTAGTTGGTGATGTCCACGACCAGGGTATTACCTTCCCAGCGTCCGCGCGAATCGCCGTTCCACAAGCGAATGCCTGATCCGACATGTGGGCGCCCGTCGAGCGGGATAATGCGGGCTTCGTGGATCATCTCGTAGACAATCGATACGTAGCCCGGGCCCTGCAGAATTTGATATCCGGAGCCGTAACCCGTCGGGAAAATCCCGCCTGGGACGCCGCGCGTGATGCAGCGCTCCCAGGGAGTGAAGTTCACCCAGTCGTCCTGGATATGCCCCAGCCTGTAGTTTCGTTTCTCCTCGGCCCACGGCATGATCGGCACTCGCCCGTTGGGCGGATCGACAACCAGCGACCTCCCTTTGGTCAGCTTCCTTTCAAACGAGTCGTTGATGAAGCCAGGACCGGTGCCACGGCCCGCTCCGTCAGGATCTCCCGAATACAGTGCAGGGTTGTCCTTTTCGTTGAACACTTCAAAGGGAGTGTTCGTGTAGTTCGTCCAGATTCCCTGGATGTCGGGCTGGCCATCAGGCGTTCGAGGCGGAGTCCACTTCGTCGCCGGTTCGGCGCCGTTCGTCTCGGTCGGCTGGTCCTGGCCAGCGACGCGAACACACGCCGATATCAGTATCGTTGCAATCGCGAGCGATAAGAGACCTCTAATGCGCATCTGTCACCTCGCAGTCGGCTGGATATTTACCCGCGTTTCTACTTCTTTTCAGAGGGATCGCGCCCATCGGTCGGCGCACCAGTTCCCGACGAACCCAGGAACAGCTTCTGTCCGTTGGCGAGCGTAGCTTCCCTGCCGTTGGCTCTGTTGGATCCATCCTTGGCGCGGAACCCCAGGACGGTAAGCTGGGTTCCCGGCGGGATCGAATTCTTGTTCCAGCCGCGCCGGAGCAGCGCGTTCGGTGCGCCCCCCTCGATCGCCCATGCGACGACCTTGCCATCCGGGCCTTTCACTTCCATGTGGAGCCACGCGTGGGGATTGATCCATTCCATCTTGGTGACGGTTCCTTTCAGCGTGACCGGCTTCGACCCGTCGAATTCCGACGCGAATGCATGATGCGCGACCACTGGTGCTGCAGCCGCCAGTATGAGGATGCCGGTGGCCGCAAGAAAAAGACGCGTTTGCATTGACTTACCTCCTGGACGAGACGAACGTTCTGCGGAAACCGCGACGGTCTCACATACTTGCGCGAATCGTGCGATGGTATCACCAGACTATCCCCACTGAAAAATATTATCGACGCGTTCCAGATTGGTTGTGAGAGGAATGACAAGAACTGATTGAAGAATGTTTGTCGGGGTGCCGCTTTGCCAGATTACGACAGGCCGACGACCCCGTTTGCTCGTGTGTAATCGCGGTTAGTCCTGTGTCAGTTGCGCTGGACGAGCTCGATCCGGACGCCGTCAATCCCCTCGATGAACGCGAGCCGCATCGATACACCGCTTGGAAGCGTGAGCGGCCGCGGCTCGGTCGTCACCTTGACGTTCTTCGTCTTGAGCGTCGCGACGGCATTGTCGACGTTCAGTGGACGGAATCCGATGTGGTCGATCGCGTGGCCGGCGCTCGGTGTGGCTTCGCCCTTCGTCGCGAGCAACCAGACGCCACCGTAGTTGATCCCGTCAAGGCGATCCTTCATTTTGCCGATGGTACCGCCGAATTTATCGACGTACCACGCCAGCGACGCATTCGGATCCGCTCCACGCAGGTGAACGTGGTGCAGTCCGAGCTTCGCGGGGTCCTGCACGATTTCGAGGCGAGTACCGAATGGGTCGACCACGAACCCGAGCTTGAACAGTCCGGCCACTTCGCGAGCAGGCCCCTCGATTTTCGCGCCGTCAGCTTCCATCGCCTTCATCGCCGCATCGACG
>QHXD01000745.1 GCA_003223895.1 Acidobacteriota bacterium | reverse complement strand
TGGCGCGAGAACGGCCACATGCAACGGGCCGTTCAATTGGTGAAGCAGTGGGTGGAGAAGCAAGATATCCAAAAAAGCAAGCTCGAGGTCTTTTCACCCCCGGATCGCACACCACTGCTGTTGCTCGAAGTGGAAGGGACGGTCAGCGGCGACCCGATTCTGCTTTACGGTCACCTCGACAAGCAGCCCGCGATGACGGGATGGGCCGCGGACCTGGGTCCGTGGAAGCCGGTCCTGCGGAACGGAAGGCTCTACGGCCGCGGGGGCGCGGACGACGGATACGCCATTTTCGCGGTGGTCAGCGCTGTGAAGGCTTTGCAGCGGCTGGACGCCCCGCATCCCCGGCTGGTCGCGATCATTGAATGTTGCGAGGAGAGCGGCTCCTTCGACCTGCCTGCCTATGTGGATCAACTTGCGCCGCGCATCGGGACGCCGGGGCTGGTGATCTGCCTGGACAGCGGTTGCGGCAACTACGAACAACTCTGGAACACCACGTCGCTGCGCGGCTTGTTGTCGGGCGACTTGACGGTGTCGATCCTGCGCGAAGGTGTGCACTCAGGCGACGCTTCCGGCATTGTGCCTTCGAGCTTCCGGATCCTGCGGCATTTGCTCAGCCGGCTCGAAGATCCGGCGATGGGCAGGATTCTGCCGCCGTGGCTTCATGCCGAGATCCCGCAAAACCGTCTCGCCGAAGCGCGGCGTACGGCGGAGGTGCTGAGCAGCGCGGTGTACGACAAGTTTCCATTCGTTGAGCGCGCGGCGCCGATGGATGCCGATCCGGTCGAGTTGGTTCTGAACCGGACGTGGCGTCCCACGCTGTCGGTGACGGGACAGGCGGGAATGCCGGACATCGGACACGCCGGCAATGTGTTGCGGCCACAAACGTCGCTCAAACTCTCCGTCCGGCTGCCGCCCACGCTAAAGACCGATGGCGTGGGCGAAAAGCTGAAGCAACTTCTGGAGAGCAATCCGCCTTACGGCGCCCACGTCCGCTTCGACAGAATCAGCGCCGCAGCCGGTTGGGAAGCTCCCGCGTCCGCGCCCTGGCTCGAACGTTCCATCGAGAAAGCGTCAGCCGCTTTTTTCGGCCAGAGCGTGTGCTCGTTCGGCGAGGGCGGCTCGATTCCCTTCATGGGAATGCTCGGTGAGAAGTTTCCCAGGGCGCAGTTCCTGATCACAGGCGTTCTGGGACCCGAAAGCAACGCCCACGGGCCAAACGAGTTCTTGCACATCAACACGGGCAAGAACCTGACCGCTTCAGTCGCATCGGTGATTGAAGATTTTCAATTCTCATCTAAGGATTCCTCTTCATCCTCTTTCTTCTCCGGCAACCGCGTCACCAAAACCTTATCCACTCTCTTCCCATCCATATCTACCACTTCGAATCGATGCCCCGCGGCTTCGAACGTATCACCCGTGACCGGTACGCGTCCGACCTGCAACATCACAAGGCCCCCGAGCGTCTGGTAACTTCCGGATTCCTCTTCAGGCAGCTTCGGGATCTTCAGCGCTTCCTTGAGATCGTCGATCAAAAGTTTGCCGTCAATGAGCCAGGAGCCGTCGGGCCGCTGCACGATCATTCTTTCCTGAGGCATGTCGACAGAGGCCACGTCGCCGACAAGGTCCTCGAGAATGTCGTTCAATGTTACAAGGCCCTCGACGCCGCCGTACTCGTCAACCACGAGCGCCATGTGCGTTCGGGACTTCTTGAACATCTCCAGCAGCTTCAGCGCCGGTAGCCCTTCGGGCACGAACAGCGGAGGCCGCAGGTTCTCTTTCAGGTCGATCCTCACGCCCGCGAGGCAGCGTGTGAGCAGATCCTTCGTCTGGACAATTCCGAGCGTGTTATCGAGGCTGCCCTGGCCGACCGGGAACCGTGAGTAAAGAGACGATGCCAGTTTCTTCTTGGTCTCCTCGAACGGATCGTCCAGATCGAGCCAGACGACTTCTCGCCGAGGCTTCATCAGCGCGCTGACGGCGCGGTCGCCCAGCTTGAAAATACTTTTGACAATATCGTGCTCGGCTTCCTCGAATACTCCGGCCTCGGCTCCCTGCTCCATCATCACCTTGATTTCCTCTTCAGTAACCGGGGGCTCGTCAGATGGCTTCAGGCTGAACGTTCGCAATACGACCCGGGTGGAGCTGCCGAGCAGCCGCACGATGGGTGCGCCCAGCCGCGAGAAGAAATTCATTGGCTTTGCCATCGCGGCTGCGATGCGCTCCGGGTTGTGCAGCGCCACACGCTTCGGAACCAGTTCTCCAATAACCAGTGAGAAGTAGGCGATCAGAGCCACGACAACGGCAAACGCGAGGCTCTCGCTATAGCGAGCCATTGATGGAAAATCTTCGAGCCGCATCGCAAGTTGACTCGTCAATGTCCGCTCGCCGTAGGCGCCGGTCAGAATACTGATCACCGTAATTCCAACCTGCGTGGTGGCGAGAAACCGATCGGGATTGGCGGACAGTTCCAGCGCGGTCTGCGCGCTGCTGCTGCCTTCGTTGGCCCATTGTTGAAGCCGCGGTTTTCTCGATGAAACCAAAGCCATTTCAGCCATCACGAAGATGCCGTTGACCACAATCAGCAGAAGGATGACAAGAATTGGGACCATGATGATTAAAATAGCAGCGGACCAACAAGATGAAGAAATTGATTCTTTCGCTGCTGGTTGTTTGCGTTGCGGCAGCAGTCACAGATTGCGCACGGAATCCCGTCACCGGCCGGCGGGAGATCGTTCTGGTTTCCGAAAGCCAGGAAATTGCGATGGGCCAGCAGTCGGATCCTCAGGTGCGCGAGGAGTACGGCACCGTGGACAACGCCGCGCTGCAAGCTTACGTGCAGGCGATGGGACGCAAGCTTGTAGCGGTGTCGCATCGCCCGAATCTGGAGTGGCACTTCACGGTGGTGGACTCGCCCGTGGTAAACGCGTTCGCCATTCCAGGAGGATACGTTTATCTGACGCGCGGAATCCTTGCCTATCTGGGGAATGAAGCGGAGCTGGCGGGCGTCATGGGTCATGAAATCGGACATGTGACCGCACGGCATTCGGTTCAGCAGATCACCCGCAGCCAGCTCGCACAAATTGGTCTGGGCGTCGGCAGTGTCCTGTCGCCCACGTTCGGGCAATTCGGAAATCTGGCGGAGAGCTCGCTCGGCGTGCTCTTTCTCCGTTTCAGCCGCGATAACGAGCGCGAAGCCGACCGGCTCGGCGTCGAGTATGCGGCGCGCGCGGCATGGGATCCGCGGCAGGTCAGTAACTTCTTCGACGTCCTTGCCCGTCTTTCCGCAGCCAGCGGCCGGGAGACGATTCCGGGATGGCTTCAGACGCATCCCGATCCGCCCCAGCGTGTTCAGGCTACGCGCATGCTTGCGCAGGAATGGATCCAGATGCTGGGTCTTACTGAAGAGCGGATGGTTGTGAATCGGGAGAATCACCTCAAGAATATCGATGGACTGGTGTTTGGAGACGATCCGCGGCAGGGCTTCGCGGAGGGTGCACGCTTCTATCATCCGGTGCTTCAGTTTCAGATCACTTTTCCTGCAAACTGGCATATCGAGAACACGCGCACGGCAGTGCTCGCGCTCGATCCACAGCAGGGGGC
>QHXD01000098.1:34470-50497 GCA_003223895.1 Acidobacteriota bacterium | reverse complement strand
CAGCATGCCGGCTCGCAGAAAGTTGATGCCGCGCTCCTCGGCGTATTGGATCATGAGCCTGCTGCCTTCGCGCGCAAGCTCGGCCTTCAACGTTCCATGGGCTTCGTGAAATCCGGAATGGATCACGCGGCTATTGAGTCCCGAGGTTTCCTGGCACGCCGTTGAGTATTTCTCGAGGGCAGCCACGGACAGCCGCCGTCCGGCCAGCTCTCGCGCTATCGCCCGGCCGACAATGCCTCCGGCGCCTATGATACAAACGTCAAACATCCGTCAAACATCGCTCGGGAAAGTCCGTAAAGAGTCCATCGACACCAAGTTGCCGAAACCGGGACATCTCGGCCGGCTCATTGACTGTCCAGACATGGATTCGGAATTGTGCTTCGCGGGCCGCTGCAATGAGTGACGGGGTCACGATGTCCTTTCGAGGATGAATGGCTGCAGCTCCGAGTTCCCGCGCTGCTATCAACAAATTCTCGAGTCTGGATGTCAGCAGGGCGATAGGGATTTCAGGGGCCAGCCCCGGAAGTTCTGCCCACTCGAAAGCGGAAACGATGACGTGTTCCGCCAGTCGCCTCTCGAGAACAAGTTTCTTCACATCCGGTGCTATCCCGGCGTCCTTCAGTTCGATATTGAGCAGGCATCTGGCCCCGAACCGGTCGAGCACGTCGGACAAGAGAGGAACCGGCTCGCCGAATCCGGCATCGAATACCTTCAATTGGTCGTAGGAAAGGTCGGCAACGCGGCCTTTGCCGTTGGTTGTGCGATCGATGGTGTCGTCGTGGATCACCACAATGCGCCCGTCGCCGCACCGCCGCACATCAAACTCCAGCCCGCCGGCCCCGGCTTGAAGCGCCTTGTTAAAGCTTGCGATCGTGTTCTCGCCATGGCGCGGGTACCCTGGTGCCCCGCGGTGTCCGAAGATGGTCACGATGTCAGTGTAATAGAAATGTTGGTTTCAGGATGTATTGCCGAAAGTCGGGAAAACGGTTAACCTTCCCGGCATGAGCAATCCGGTAACAGATTTTGACCGCCAGATGGAAGCGTTCCAGGCCGATTTCAAGCGTGTCCATAAGGAAATTTCGAAGATCATTGTCGGTTATTCCGACCTGATCGACGACATTCTGATGACCGTTCTCGGCAAGGGGCATGTCCTTCTGGAAGGCGTGCCCGGACTCGGCAAGACCAAGCTGGTGCAGACGCTCAGCGATGCGCTGCATCTCAGGTCCTCCCGTATCCAGTTCACGCCGGACCTGATGCCGGCGGATATTGTCGGGACCAACGTCGTCCAGGAAAACGAGCAGGGCGATAAATTTCTGGACTTCCAGTCGGGCCCGATTTTCGCAAACATCATTCTGGCAGACGAAATCAACCGCGCGACGCCAAAGACGCAGTCTGCGTTGCTCGAGGCGATGCAGGAGAAGACCGTTACGGTAGGAAAGCAGACGTACAAGCTGGAGCAGCCCTTCGTCGTTCTCGCAACGCTCAATCCACTGGAACTCGAAGCGACCTATCCGTTGCCGGAGGCACAGCTCGACCGGTTCTTCATCAAACTCCGGATGGATTTCCCCGGCATCGATGACATACACACGATCCTCGACCGCACGACGTATCTCGAAGAACCGGCAGTCGAGCGCGTCTGGGACGCTGAAAAGATCCTGCAACTCCGAGAGGTCGCGCTCTCGGTTCCCATTTCGGATGCCGTTCAGGATTACGCGATCCGCATCGTAATGGCCACACAACCCAGCACAGGGCTGGCTCACGAGCAGACAAAAAAGTATCTCAGATACGGCGCGAGCCCCCGCGGCGGGCAGGCGCTGATCATCGGCGGCAAGGTCCGCGCTCTGTTGAGCGGGCGGTCTGAGGTCGCTTATGAAGACATTCGGCACGTGGTGTTGCCTGCTCTCCGGCACCGCGTGATTCTCAACTTCGAAGGTGAAGCCGAACGTATCGATCCGGACGCGATTCTGAAGGCCATCCTTGAGTGGGTTCCAGAGAAAAAATAGAGGCCCATATATATGGAATTCAAATTATCGACGAGAAAGCTAGACACCGTTTCGGTCGTGGATCTTGCCGGTAGAATCACGGCGGGCGAAGCGCTCACGGCTTTGCGGCAGACGATCCGGGATGAAGTGGCGAAAGGTCACAACAGAATCCTGCTCAACCTGAAGGACGTTTCCTACATCGATAGCAGTGGTCTTGGTGAGCTGATCATGGCGCTGGGGACCGTGACTCAGACCATCTGTGGAAAGTGCGGTGCCACGGTGTTCAAGGATGAAGACGGCGCTTGGGATAGCTGTCCCCAGTGTGAGAGCAAGGAACGCAAGGCCTGGGGCGAGCTGAAGCTGAGCAATCCTGGACGACAGGTTACAGACCTGCTTCAGTTCACCAAGCTGTACAGTGTTTTTGACGTTCACGAATCCGAGACGGACGCGCTGGCGAGTTTTAAGAAATCTCGATAGTCCGATTTCCCTCCTCATGAGCACGGTTCCTAACAAAGTTATTTACTCCATGATCGGAGTAAGCAAGTACTACGACAAGAAGGCTGTCCTCAAAGACATTTATCTCTCGTACTTTTACGGTGCGAAGATCGGCGTCATTGGCCTGAATGGTTCGGGGAAGAGTTCGCTGCTGCGCATTCTCGCCGGAGTGGATCAGGAGTTTCAGGGCAAGACCGCCGTCTCACCCGGCTTCACCATCGGATTTCTCGAGCAGGAACCGCAGCTTGATCCCACGAAAACAGTCCGCGAGATCGTCGAGCAGGGCGTTCAGCCGATCGTCGATCTGTTGAAGGAATTCGAAGAGATCAGTGCGAAGTTCAGCGAGCCAATGTCGGACGATGAGATGTCGGACCTGCTCGAGCGTCAGGGGAAGGTCCAGGAGAAGCTCGATGCCACTCAGGCGTGGGACCTGGATTCGCGGCTCGAAATGGCAATGGACGCGCTTCGGTGTCCTCCTCCAGACACGTCCGTATCGATCCTGTCCGGCGGAGAGAAGCGCCGGGTAGCGCTCTGCCGCCTGTTGCTCCAGAAGCCGGACATTCTTCTGCTGGACGAACCCACGAACCATCTCGATGCCGAATCCGTTGCGTGGCTCGAGCACCACATTCAGCAATACGCCGGAACCGTGATTGCCATCACTCACGACCGGTACTTTCTCGACAACGTTGCCGGATGGATTCTCGAGCTCGACCGCGGCCACGGAATCCCCTGGGAAGGAAACTACTCGTCGTGGCTCGAGCAGAAAAAGACCCGGTTGCAGCAGGAAGAAAAGACGGAAACCGACCGTCAGAAGACGCTCCAGCGAGAACTGGATTGGATTCGGATGTCGCCGAAGGGACGTCATGCCAAAGGTAAGGCCCGCATCAATTCATATGAAGCTTTGCTGAGCCAGGAAACCGAGAAGCGCTCTCAGGAACTCGAGATCTACATTCCGCCCGGACCGCGGTTGGGCCAGGTCGTCATTGAGGCCGAAGGTCTCAAGAAGGTGTACGGCGACCGCGTGCTTTTTGAGGACATGAACTTTCGTCTGCCGCCGGGAGGAATTGTGGGAATTATCGGACCCAACGGCGCCGGAAAGACGACGCTACGGCCCAGGAGAAATCCGACGCCGGATCGATCCGGCTCGGCGAGACGGTGAAACTGGCATATGTGGATCAGAGCCGCGATGTGCTGAATCCCAACAAGAGCGTGTGGCAGGAAATTTCGGGCGACCTCGATACCGTGCAGCTCGGTTCGCGCCAGGTGAACTCACGCACCTACGTCGCGCGTTTCAATTTTTCAGGAAGCGATCAACAAAAGAGGGTCGGCAGCCTTTCGGGCGGCGAGCGGAATCGAGTTCATCTTGCCCGGATGCTGAAGGAAGGCGCCAACGTTCTGCTGCTGGACGAGCCGACAAACGATCTCGATGTGAATACGCTTCGCGCGCTCGAGGAAGCCCTGGAGAGTTTTGCCGGCTGCGCGGTTGTGATCAGTCATGACCGGTGGTTCCTCGATCGAGTGGCCACGCACATCCTCGCCTTCGAAGGCGAAAGCCGCGTCGTCTGGTTCGAAGGCAATTATTCCGACTACGAAGCCGATCGCCGCGCCCGCCTCGGTTCGGCCGCCGACCAACCCCACCGTATCAAGTACCGCCACTTGACGAGATGATACAGTTCACTCCGCTTCCAGGACCAGGAACCGCAGAAGTCCGGCCCGTTCAACCTGAATGACAATTGGCTCTTGCGTTTTCAGCCGGACCATTTCGCCGAGAAGAGCGGAGACGGTAGCCACTCGCTTGCCGTTGATCGAATAGATGACGTCGCCCTGCTGAAGCTCATCGCCAAAGTAGGACGAAGAGCCGGCGAATGCGGCGACCAGAATGCCGTCATCGAAGCGAAGCGGGGGCAGCATCCCACGGACAGTCTCGTTCAATTCGAGCCCGAGAATACCGAGTTTCGGTACGATGTCCTGCAAAGGTTTGACCATGTCCGCGAAGCGCTGCGGATCGTTCTTGCGTTCGTCGATGGGAACCTGGAGGGCATGCTTGCCGTCACCCCTGACGACCTCGATGGTCGTGGTAGTGCCGGGCTCATACCGGTAAAAGTTCAGAGCGAAATCCCGGACATTCCGGACCGGCTTTCCGCCGATGCTCACAATGACATCGCCCACTTCGATTCCGGCTGTGTCGGCCGGGCCGTCCGGTAGCGCATCTTCCACCAGAACTCCTGTGTCCGATGTCAGGTTCAATCCGGCAGCGATTGCGGGTGTAATCGTCTTGACGTTGATTCCCACCTGGCCGCGATGAACGTGGCCATCCCTCTTCAACTGCCGGTACACGTAATTCACAACGTTACTCGGTATCGCGAATCCAAGGCCCTCGCTTCCGCCCGACTGCGACAGGATGAATGCATTGATACCTACGACGCGACCGTCAACATCCACAAGCGGCCCTCCGCTGTTACCGGGATTGATCGGTGTGTCCGTCTGGATGTACACGTGCGGATCGTCCGAGTTCAGTTGCCGTGCTACCGAACTGATGACGCCCATGGTTAGCGAGTTCTCCATTCCGAGTGGGTTGCCGAAGGCCAAAACGACCTGTCCCTGCTTCAGATCGTTTGAGTCCGCGAAGGCGAGGTGGGGTACGTTCTGAACGTCGATCTTGATGAGCGCGAGATCCGTCTCACGATCCATCCCGATGAGCTTTGCATCGTACATGGTTCGCGGGGAGTTTCCATCCAATCCGCTGAGGTGGATACGAATGCGTCGCGCCCCTTCAACAACGTGCGAATTGGTCATGATGTATCCATCCCCGCTCAGAATCACACCCGACCCGGTGCCCTGTTCGCTCGACAGGGTGCCGACCCTTCGCCGTTCCGCGTCTTCCTCGAGAGAGTAACCCGTCGTGTTCACCTGAACTACGCTCTGGCTCACCTCCTGGGATAGAGCCTCCAGAGATGCGCTGTACGCGCGCAGAGACCCATACCTCTGCGCTGATAATTCAGCAGCGGCCATGATGAAATGGACGGATATGATGGTGACGATGAAACTCTGACGGACTCTCATAGGTCTCTCCCCTGCATTTCGCTTTCGTCGGCAGCACTCTCCCACATTAGAGACCCGCGAAACATTATGGGATGATTAAATCCACCTTAAATTTGATTAATGTCGGGTTCCGCGGCAAGACGAAATTGCTTCAGTTCTCATCCAAAACTCAACATATTTACGGTTGCCGCCAGAGGAGCTTCCCGTTCCTGTCGAGAAGGACGATTGAAGAAGCGGGTGTTCGTTCGACGGCACCATTATCGCTGACGTGCGAACCCACGAGCATGGTGCTGCCGAAGACGGCGCGCGCCTGTCCTGTTGGATCCAGGAATGTCAGGCTCGGGCCGAAGTTTCCGACGGAGAGATCGGCGCGTGGTTTTCCATTCCGGTCGAACATAATCAGAAAAACTGATCCTGCAGCGTCGGTCACGAGCGATGCACGGTCTTTGCCGCTCTGGTCCACGAGAACGAATTGACGTGCCCGAACCAGGTCTTCAACAACGGAGCGTTCAGCGGATGCCCGCTTTTCGGCTGAATCCTGAAGCAGGATTCTCAGCTCCTGGCCGGGCTGTCTCTGTCCCTGACCCATGATGCCCAACCCTCCGATTGCGATAACCGCAAGCAGCAGTACTTGTTTAATCCGGCGGTTCTGCTTTTCCACCTGGGCCAGCCGGCTCGAAAAGAACTCAAGGTCGGTCATTTTTCACCTCTCTGTGAGGAATTTCTACCTGATTCATGGTCGGCACGTCCAACAAAATGCCCAACGTACCCATGGGTTTCCAGACTTTAGCCTCCGGAAGCCCAATTGCTAGAGCCAGAGAAAATCAAAAGGGGGTCTGCCCGTGCGAAAGACTGCTCAATCACAATTTGTCTACAGTAAACCAACGATGTGCCTGCACTGTCATCTAATCGTTGAGATGATCCACGAGCGCGATGCGGATCCGGCCAAAGGCGCCTGGCAGTGCCCTCAATGTGGTCACATTTACCCGTTCTTACATTGGAAGATCCGGAAACAAGCGCCGAGGAGATCCGAGGCCGCTTAATTTCGCAACCTAAAGCTTCGGGCCAGCAGGCCCGTCCTAAAGAGGCAAGATGTCAAAGCTGTTTTTCGTCAACATTCCCTACAACTGCTCCGACCGTGAGTTGCAGGAATGGGTGGAGTCTCGCGGAATTGAAACGCGCTCCATCCGGATCGTACGCGACCTTGTCGCAGGTGTATCTCCTGCATTCGGCTACGTCGAGCTCAAAGACGACACCAGAATTCAAGAAGCTATCGACGTGCTTAACGGCAAAAAGATGCGTAATCAAACGATACTCGTAAAGGAGGCTCAGGTCCAAACTACAGGCGTCGGTCAAGGATGGGAACGTAGAACCGCGTAACATGAGATTCAAAATAGGCGAGACGATTGTATTGGAAGGTCGCAGCGGCCGTGTCATCTGGTTGAGCGAGAATGCCAACGAGATCGAGGCGATGGACGAATACATCGTTGAGTTTGAAAATAAACAGCGTCAGTTCATCGTTAGCAGTCAATTACTGCCTAACGAAAGCCAGTCCGTGCACGATCGAGAACACGATGGCTATCCCTGTGAGGGCCAGACATACTAAGGCGCCGATCAGGTGATCCAGGCGTTCCGGCCGTAGCGGGTCCAGAAACATCGCAGCTCCATAGCCTCCGGCGAAACCGCCGAGGTGCGCCCAGTTGTCGATTCCCCGCATGAAAAAGCCGAGGAAGATAATGGGTATCAACCAGGACTTGACGTACTCTCGAATCATGCTGCTGCCCGTCCGTCTCGAGTAGTAATAAAGCGCACCGACGAGTCCAAGAATGGATGCGGATGCTCCGAGCGTGAATCCGGCACCGCTGAGAATTCCAGGCAGGAATTCTCCTGCGACGGTGCTTGCAGTAAATCCAACCACTCCTGCGATGGTGTAGATGATAACCATCCGGCTGGCCCCATACATCTCCGATGTTGCCGGCGCGATCTGGCGCACCGCCATCATGTTGAACAGAATGTGAAGTATTCCGCCATGGAGCCAGCCTGCGCTGAGCACGGTCCACCATCGGCCCGCTCTAAACACTGGAATCGCGCCGCTGTCTCCAAACAGGAAAAGACTCGTCGGGCTCGGCGACAAAAAGCTCAGGAGGCCGCCTGTGCTGATGCCCTGCATATCATAAAGTAAAGTCAGCACATAAAGAGTGGCGCAGCTTCCGATGACAAACTGCGTGAAACCCAGATCGCGTCCAAGCCGGTTCAGCAGTGGCGCGAATCCCCACAAACCGGGATTCCAGCGTCCGCAACTGAGGCATTGTTGATCCTGAACGCCGACAAGATTGCCGCAGGAGGGACATACGACCGATCCCCACTTCTGTCTCAACATGAAGTCATTATGAAGGAAAAATGGGGTCGTAGGGGAAATTGAAACACATGTAGGGCCCGGCTTTAGCCGGGCCGGCTAAAGCCGGCCCGGTGCATATCTGTGGAACGGGAATTTCAGTGTGAAGACGGCGCCCTGGCCCGGGCCGGGACTCGACGCTTCGATCGAGCCCTGATGCAGTTCCACCAGGTGGCGAACGATGGCAAGTCCGAGTCCCAGACCCGAACGTGTCTTGGTGTCGTATTCATCGGCCTGGCGGAACCGATCGAATATGTAGGGCAGAAACTCCGACGGGATTCCGATTCCGGTATCGGTCACCTGGATGCAGACGTGATCTCCATCCTGTTTCAGCGAGATTTCGATCCTGCCATCAGGCGGCGTAAACTTCACTGCGTTCGATAATAAATTCCAGACGATCTGTTGCAGCCGGTCCGGATCTCCATCGATGGGCTCTTCAATGTCTTCGAAATTCGTGATGACATGAACACTCTTTCCCTCGGCCAGCGAGCGTACCGAATCCACCGCCGCTTCAACGACGGAAACGACATCGATCGCTTTCATCGTCAGGTGCAGCTTGCCCGCAACGATTCGGGACACGTCGAGCAGATCCTCGACGATCTGCACCTGCGCGTGAGCGTTTCGTTCAATCATGTCGAGTGCACGACTAAAGTTTGCTCCAGACAGGTCGGCTGTTCGAAGGAGATGAATACAGCCGAGCATCGGTGTGAGCGGCGTTCTCAACTCATGAGAGACCATCGCGACAAACTCATCTTTTAACCGGTTCGCTTCCTGCGCGTCATGGTAGAGTCTGGCGTTGTCCATTGCTACGGCGGCAGCGCAGGCAAGGTCCCGGGCAAGGGAAAGATCCGTTTCATTGACCAGCCGCTCCGGGTCCGCGGACATGAAGGCGATGGCTCCAATGGTGCGTCCGCGAGCCGCAAGCGGCACACACAGGAATGAAGACGGTTTCCTGCCGCCGGCCAGGAGCAGTTCATCCGGTTTGAATCCGAGGCTGGCCGCCATGTCGTCAGTAATACGAGTGGACGCCTGGTGCTCGCCCGTGCGAAGGACGTGGCCGGGTCCGGCCGGGCTATGAAGATCGAGCGGGTATAGCGTTTCCAATTGAAAGTTCGCGCCGATCGATTCTTCAATTCCCACTACGGTGAGCCTGCGAATCGTCTGCTCGTTTTCAAACGAGAAGACGGCGCACCAGTCTGCCAATTGTGTGGTTGCGAGCGTCGCGAGATTCTCTATGGTCGACTTGAAGTCGACCGACGTGGCAAGAATGGCAATTGCATCTGCCAGAAACTGTCGCGCACTCTCCGTGGCGTGTTTTTGCACCAAAACCCTTCCAGCGCCATCCGTAGTGGAGAGCCTATTCGACACTGTAGCCACCTTCGTGTCAAGCTATACCGCTATTCTTCGAGGATACTGGTTATGGAACTGGGACTTATTGGGCTGGGGCGCATGGGCGCGAATATGACGGAGCGGCTGCTGAAGGGTGGGCATCGAGTCGTTGTACACGACATCGACAGCAAGGCCATTGATCGCGCCGTCACAAACGGAGCGGCGGGCGCGGCTTCCATCAAGGATCTCGTAAAGGAACTGAAAACCCCTCGGGCTGTCTGGCTCATGGTGCCCTCCGGCGAGCCGGTTGAGAAAACTCTCGAGGCATTACTGCCCCTGCTTGATAAGGGCGACGTCATCATCGATGGCGGTAACTCCAACTACAAAGACACGATTCGCCGCGCGGCCCGGCTGGCCGAGCGATCCATTGAGTTTGTCGATGCTGGAACGAGCGGCGGAATCTGGGGACTGACCGAGGGCTACTGCCTGATGATCGGCGGCGCCGCGGCCATCGTGGAACGGGTGCGTCCTGTCTTTGAGGCACTTGCTCCGGCCAAAGATCGCGGATGGGCGCGCGTCGGGCCAGTTGGAGCGGGTCATTTCGTTAAGATGATCCACAACGGCATCGAATACGGACTCATGCAGTCCTATGCCGAAGGCTTCGCCGTAATGGACAAGAAAGCAGACTTCCACCTCGATCTTCATCAGATCGCCGAACTCTGGCGGCACGGAAGCGTCGTTCGCTCCTGGCTTCTGGACCTCACGGCAGAAGCTCTGGGTGAAAATCCTCGCCTCGAAGGTATTCAGCCTTACGTTGCCGACTCGGGAGAAGGCCGGTGGACGATTGCAGAAGCGATCGACCAGAACGTCTCCGCTCCTGTTATCACTCTCTCGTTATTGGAAAGGTTGCGCTCGCGCGATCAAGAGGCGTTCGGGACAAAGCTCCTCGCATTGATGCGTAACAAGTTCGGCGGTCATGCAGTAAAGAAGCAATGACTGTTCTTTGCTTCGATATCTCCTCGGGCGGCATTTCTGCAGCGCTATTCAGTTCCAAACTCGAAGTCACGAAGCTCTCCGAAGAACGCTGGAAACTGGAACTGGACGATTCCGGCGCGGCAACGCTTTCCATTAACACGGTTCTCGAACGATTCAGGCAGGTAATTCGCGAACTCGCCATAGCAGAACCGGTTGAGGCTGTATGCATCGGCACCTTCATGCACAACCTTCTTCTCCTCGACGACACCGGCAAGCCGCTTACACCTGTCTTTACCTGGCTCGACCGTCGAGGCGAAAAGGGGCTGGAATACCTGCGCAGCCGGCTCGGTGGCCGCTTTTTTGAACGCACAGGATGCCGTTTTCATCCGATGTTCCCGGTTTTCAAGCTCGCCACGTTATATCTTGACGACCCCAGTCTGATCGCCCGTGCGCGGCGGGTGGTTTCGGTTAAGACTTTTCTGACGCATCGCCTCACTGGCGCATGGGCAGAGGACCACGGAATGGCGTGTGCCTCCGGGCTGTACAACATCAGAAGCGGGGATTGGGATCCGGGGTTGCTCGGAATGTTGGAATTGAAACGAGAAAATCTTCCGGACATTTCGAACCGAACCGCTGTAACGGGTCACCTCATCCGCGATGCAGCCAATGAATTCGAACTCCCCGAGGGCATCCCGGTGATCAACGGCTCCGGCGATGGTTTTTTCGCCCATGCCGGGTCGGATTGTGAGACCGCCGAAAGGATCTCCGTCAGTCTCGGGACATCGGCTGTAGCTCGGCAGGCTCTGACCAGTCCTCTGCTGGATTCTTCTTCCGGAACGTTCTGTTACAGGGCCGATGAGAACTCCTATCTGCTCGGATGCGCGGGAAACAACGGCGGCAATGCCCTGGATTGGGGCCGATCGATATTTGGCGATCTGGACACTGAAGCATCAAGGGATGTTCCGATTTTCATCCCGCTTCTGCGCGGCGAGCGCTCTCCGGAATGGGATTCGCGCCTGACCGGATCCTGGCACGGGTTGAAGGCGCGCCATGCCGCAGCGGACCTTGCACGGTCTATTCTGGAGGGAGTGGTGTTCAATCTCGCGCACTACGTCGAGATCCTGCAACGCACGTCGGAACAGACGGTGGCGGAGATCGTGCTTTCCGGCAACGGCTTTCTTCATCCTCTTGCCGCTCCCATCCTGGCTGCGGTTGCAGGTGTGCCGGTTGCGATGCCATCCAATCCCGGCGCCGCTTCATTGCGTGGCGCAGCCGCATGCGCGCTTCGCGCGTCAGGCTTGCCTGTCCCACAACTCCCGGTGAAGCGGGTAATTCCGCTCGACGACCCGCGAATCCTGGAGCGTTACAGCCAATACAAAGAGTTACGCCGGTCCCCACTGTAGCGGCGCTCTATGAAGCTGAATGAATTGACAGTTGGGCGTTTGAAACTCCCCTCCTAAGTTTAGGAGGGGTGCGTGCGAGGCCATCAAATTCCAGAAAAGGCCGAGCAGGTGGGGTGGTTCCACAGCTCCTGCTTTCCAGGGTTTTTCTGAGGAACCACCCCGTCTGCGCCAAGCTTCGGTGGCTTCGCGGCATTTTCTTGATGGCACAGCCACCCCTCCTAACTTAGGAGGGGAATCATCGCGTTGTTCGATTCATTCACACCTTGATAGACCGCCGCTACAGTAAAACCGAATGCAAAGCGTCAACATCTTTAGCAACGCCGTGGCTAATTTAGCGAGGCCGCGGCTAACTTAGCGACGCCGGGGCTAATTTAGCGGCGCCGCTGCAATCTTTGTCGAGGCGTCGACATCTTTTGCAGCGTTGCGGCTAATTTAGCAACGGCGTTGCAAACTCAGCAGCGGCGTTGCAAACTTCGCCGCGCATTTCTTCCGCTACGGCTTGTGTGTTACTCTCGCCGCCGGATGGACCGGCAGGATTACAAAGTCGTCTCGATCGTGATGCTGGCGCTGTTGTTGCTGACTCGTATACCGGCGATGTCGAACTATCTCTCGATCGACAACGTCAACCTCGCCTTGTCGCTCGAGAAATTTGACCCGCGCATTTCTCAACCGCAGCCTCCGGGCTATCCCTTCTTTGTCGCATTCGGGCGTCTTGTCAATTTCATCTTCCGGGACGCTGGGCGCACGTTCGTCGTGATTCCCATTCTCGTCACCGGGCTTTCGCTTCTGGCAGCGTTTCGGCTGGGCAGCAGAATGTTCTCGCCCTGGGCTGGAGTGGCGGGAGCCTTTCTGCTTCTTGTTAACCCCGTGGCCTGGCATTCGGACCTCGACGGCCCGCTGCGTCCCACTCTGGCCTTGTTTTCGCTGCTTACGGCTTATTGCTGCTGGCGGTGCTGGAATGGCGAGAAGCGATTTGCGCTGTTGGGCGCCGTCGCGCTGGGCATCGGCAGCGGTTTTCGTCCCGACCTCGGCGCGTACCTGTTTCCGGTCTGGCTGATTTCTTCCTGGATCGGAACAAAATCGTGGCGCACGGTGTTGCAGGGGATTGCTGTTCTTGCGGTAATCGTCGCCGTCTGGATCGCGGCGCTGGTTATCGCAATGGAGGGAATCGCCAACTTCCGAAACGTTATGTTCGGCTATGCCGTTGAGCAATCGCGAGCCGAATCCGTGGTTCTGGGTTCGTCGCTGGTGGCGTGGCTGAGGCAGGTCAACAGGCTCGTCATCTGGAACGGGCTCGCCATCGTCGGGTGGATCTGGGCCGTCCCGTTTTACTTTCGCAATCGCGACCACCTGCCTCTCCGCAGCTCTCAAAGCGTGTTTCTTTTTCTGTGGCTCGTGCCGGGTTTGATTATTCAAGCCCTCATTCATATCGGCGCGCCCGGCCACACGTTGTTTTCGGTTCCGGCATTTTGCATTCTCGGCGGATATATTCTTTCGCTGATTCGTGGGCGAGACGTTGTGCTGGCCTCGGCACTGGTTTTTAATGTGATGCTGTTCCTTGATTACTTTCCGCTGCCGGCTGGAGCCGAGGATCCGCTGACCCGCGGTGCGCCGTCCATGAAGAATGCGATGATCTTCGGAACGTTTGAATCATCTATCGGACAGGTTCGATTTCTTGATGACGTCACGCGCGTCACTTTGAAGGAGATTCGAGAGTTCACTCCGGCTGACCGGCAGTCCATCATCATTTCAACCGATATGCCTTACGATCAATGGTTCATGCAGTGGCAGGTCGGGCGGTACTACTTACCCGGGCAAGACTTCTGGGTTTTGTCCAGCAAGATGGAGAAGAAAAACGCCGAGCACATCCGGCGCGATCAAGTGATCGAAGCGCGCCAAGGCGTCCCGGTGAAAGTTCCCATTTTCCCCCAGGGACGGATCCTCTGGTTGATTGAACCAAACGGTGCGTTTTACAAACAGCTCGCGACGGCTTCTCCTCCATTTTCCATCGACGGTTTCGAGTTCGTTCCGTCAACGGGTTCCGATCATGGAATTCAATGACGTCCGGCTGAGTTATGGGGCGCTGCAGGACGAAATCGACGGCGCAATTCGTCAGATCCTTGCCGGAGGCCGCTATATCCTTGGCCCGTCTGTACAGACCTTCGAAGACGAATTTGCGAGTTATTGCCGCGCCGCCGACGGAATTGCGGTCGGTTCGGGAACCGACGCGATTTCGATCGCTCTTCGTGCCATCGATGTCATGCCCCAGGACGAAGTGCTTGTTCCGGCGGTCAGCGCGGCGGCCACCGCCATGGCCGTGGCCCTTTTGGGGGCGAAGCCGATCTTCGTGGATGTGTCTGCGGATGACTTCAACATGGATCCCGCGCTGGCTGTCGGCAGAAGGACATCACGCACGAAGGCTGTCGTGCCGGTTCATCTCTACGGAATGCCGGCACGTTTAAAGGAAATCTCTGAAAGCGGAGTCCCGGTTATAGAAGACGCCGCGCAGGCTCACGGAAGCGAAGCGAATTGGGGCCGCTGCGGTTCCTTCGGTGTAGCCGCCGCATTCAGTTTCTATCCTACGAAGAATCTGGGTACATACGGCGATGGCGGAATGATCGTCACATCGGATTCGGAAGTCGTCCACCGCTCACGGCTCCTGCGCAACTATGGCCAGCATGAGAACTACTCGTCGGAAAGCCTCGGTTACAACAGCCGTCTCGACGAACTCCATGCCGCGATCCTGCGCATCAAATTGCGGTCGCTCGATGACTGGAATCGCCGCCGGCGCCGGATTGCCGTGCGGTACCGCGAAGCATTTGCAGATCTGCCTTTAGCCACACAGGCGGAAAGTGGAGAAAGCAACTATCATCTCTTTGTCGTCGCGACTCCCGAACGCGACAAGCTCCGCGCACACCTGGCATCATTGGATATTCCCGCCCTGGTCCACTACCCAATTCCCCTTCATCGCCAGAAAGCTTTTTCCGAATTCACTCCGGCTCGCTGCCCGAACGCGGACATGCTGTGCTCGCGCGTCCTGAGTCTGCCCATCCATGCGTTCTTATCCGAAGTAGATGTGGAGAGGGTGATCGATGGGGTGCGAGATTTCTTCAGGCGGGGGAAAATGGGGTCGTAGCCGCCAATGACGCGAATTACGCGAATGGGCGCATCAACGATTTTTTATGCGCCCATTCGCGTAATTCGCGTCATTGGCGGCTACGACCCCATTTTCCTTGCATAACAGATGACGGACAACCCCAATGGCAGACTTCCGCCCGACTTGAACCACGCGGCCTCGCTTTCGAGTATTCTGCGGAAAACCCGATCCAGCCAGCCGAGGCCACGGGGCAGAGGACGGACATCGGTTCCTTTGCCAAGGCCGATGCCCTTCAGGACACGGCGCAATGCCGCAACCGGCAGCAACAGGCTATTGGCGTAACTTTGCCACTCCACTTTGAAGCCGCAGCGCACCAGTTTGTCAACGAGTTCAGCGCGCGAAAACCGATGGAAGCTATTCATGTCTTCATCATGTGATGATCGCATCCACTCGAACGCCGCCACCCGAATGAAGAGAACTCCACCGGGCTTCAAAACGCGATGCATTTCGCGGAGGGCTGGCTCGTTGAGCTTTTCAGGCAACTGCTGAAGCACATCAAAAGAGAAGACGAGATCGAAAGCGCCCGAATTGAACGGAATTTCGGTTACCGACGCTTGTGCGATCTTGGAGAAGCCCCGCTTGCGAACGAATTCAATCGCGTTTCTTTCGATCTCGAGTCCATAGACATCCCTGAAGCCCCGGGAAGAGTAGTGGCGGAGATTGTAACCCGTACCGCAACCGGCATCGAGGACGCTGATATGCGGCTGCTGCAGTTCCGCGGCAACAATCGTATCGGTGATCCTTCGCATTGCCACGAACCACCAGAACTTGTCCTCGAGTTTGTACAACAGCTCGAAATCTTCCGCACGCATGTACCGCTACCAGTAATGTGCGCGAAAGCGCTGGTAATAGTCCACCGCTCGGGCAAGTCCCTCTTCGAGAGGGACTCGCGGTGTCCAGCCCGTAGCAGAATTGAACTTTGCAAAAGAGGTGTAAACGCTTCCAATGTCGATTGCTTTTTTGTCGGCAGGAAAGGGAACAATGCGGTAGGAACCACGGCCTGTGACGCGCAGCAGCAACTGAACAAATGCCTCCAGTGTCATTGACTCCAGGCCTCCCAGATTGAAATAGCCGCCACTGACACACGAATGAGTGCCGGCGATCAGCAGCGCATCGACCACATCGTCAACGTAGTTGAAGCCCCGCAGTTGCTGCCCGTCGCCGAAAATCTGAATCTCCACGCCTTCAATTGCTTGCTTGATAAACCACCCCACGAAGCCCTGACGCGCGTGCTTCACAAGCTGGCGTG
>QHXD01000098.1:17874-34422 GCA_003223895.1 Acidobacteriota bacterium | reverse complement strand
TCTTGTTTACACCATTTACATCGACTGGTTTTTTTACCTGCGTTTCGTCCAGTGGAAGCCTCTCGGGACGGCCGTATGCCTGGCGCGTTCCGGCATAGACAATTCGCGCGTCGCGGTTTTCCTGCTTGCATGCTTCGAGCACCGTGAGAGGACCAATAGTGTTCATTTGCAGATCGGAGAAGGGATCCTGCATGGATTCGATGTGGCTTACGTGTCCGGCGAGATTAAAGATATGACTTTTCCCGCGAACCAGCCGGCGAACAAGGGCGAAGTCAGAGCTGTCGCCTTCGATCACGGCAGCATCCTGACGAATCGGATCGATGTTGAAATAGTTGGCGCCGCAGGTCGGATCGAGGGAATCGAGAATGGTGACGGAAGCTCCGGCTTCAACCAGCCGAATCGCAAGATTGCTTCCGATGAAGCCGAGGCCTCCGGTGATCAGTACTTCCTTGGCGCGGTACTCATCCATACGGGAAGCCTGGGCGAAAGGACCAGGTTCCACCAGATCTTCAGCAGGCCGCGGAAGGTGTGAACAAGGTGCCTAACTCGGAAAAACTCGCTCCGTCCGTGCAGTCGAGGGTAATGGCTCACCGGTACTTCGACCATTCGAAATCCGGCCCGGTCGAACTTCTTTGCCATTTCAACGCAGATCACACCGCTTGCGGATTCGAGCGAGATCGTTTCAAAAATGTAGCGGCGGAGGAGACGGAAATCGCAGTCCACGTCGCGGATCGAGAATCCAAACACCCATTTCATTGCGCGCCGGTACAACGCGCCGATCCAGATTCGATACCAGGCGTCCGCGCGTTTGACTTTGTATCCATTCACCAACTCGATATTGGGCTTCAGTTCGGCCAGCAGATTGTGGATCTCGCGAACGTCGTACTGCCCGTCGCCGTCCGTGTAAAAGATCAGATCCTTGCGCGCATTCTTGAAACCGGAGATCAACGCGGCACCGTAGCCTCGGTTTCGTTCGTGATGGATCACGCGCAGGAAAGGCAGTTTGGATTGGAGTTGAGTCAGAATGACACCGGTCTGGTCCTTGCTCCCGTCATTCACGACGAGAACTTCGAAGTCATCCGTTACCTTCCGCATTTCTTCCGCGGCAGTACGTACAATTGCCTCGATAGTGTGCTGATCGTTGTACGCCGGAAAGAAGGCGGTAAGTGAAATCCGTTCCACTCTCCATCCTCTCCAAAAAGTGGGTTGATACTAACAGAAACTGTAGCGGCGGTCTACGACCGAGGAAAACCGGCGGTCATAGACCGCCGCTACAGTGGGAGAGCCGGAATTTAGAAAGATATCGCAAATTGGCCCTGATACCGCCACGTCCGGGGTACCTCGCGTCCCAGGGGAACGAAAAACGAAGCGGCGGGGTTGGAGCTGCGGCGCTCGGTTTGCAGGAACAGCAGATTTTGGAACTGGATGTTCGGACGAATCGTGTAATCCAGACGGAAGTGATGCGTCGCGATGTTGACGCCGACACCCGTTCCCAGGTCGTCGTCCGTAAATTGCGAGATGAGCGAGTTTGCATCCTTGATGGCAAACATATAAAGGCCGCGTATGTCGCCGCGTTGAGCGGTTCGGCCCAGGCTTATTGAAGTGAGGACAGCGTCACGCAGCTGAGATGTTCCGACATTGCGCGCTGCCTGAACCAGCCATGTCAAAGGCAGCTTCGAATTGCCGCCGAGTCCGGCCGCATCAAGGCGATACATCGCTCGAGCTACCTGATAGTGAGGCGCGAACAATATTGCACTGTTTGGCGCACGGGTCGCATTGCCCGTGCCGGGCGCGGGACCGGAAACTGTGAGCCCAATGGCAGGATTCACTGTTACCGCAACTCCGGTTGCGTTGGAGGTCAGCGCAATCAGGTTTGGATTGCGATAGAGCTGAATATCTGTTGTCGCCTGGTGCCGCCATCGGTCGTTGATGCGCCCATCGACGGTCAAGCCTTGATGGAACATCTGGCTCGCCCGTGCAATTGTGCCGACTCGCTGGCCGGCCAGGCTTGCCAGAGGTGAACCATCGGGAATTGAGAAGACGTTAGGATTGATGAACAGGTATTGCCCGGCGCGGAATTCCACACGGCCTACCTTCCATCGTTGATTGAAGCCGTTGAAGCGAACATCATCGTCCCACAGGAACCGTGTGTTATCTGCGTAGACTTCCTCCAGTTTGCCGCCGCGAACGGAGAAGTTCGGCCTCGGGTGGTAGTCGATGTAGGCTTCCGAAATGAAGAAAGGATGGCGAGTCACACCGCCCGCGAAATCCTGGTCAAATGTGATGCCGTTGTTAACAGCGCCGGTCGACAGCTGCCCGTGGAAGCTGACGTCCGACGCAATGTCCCGATCCGCATTCAGCCGCAATCGGTATCGCTCGCGAATATTCTGAAGACCCGGGGCTGTGGGCGATGCGCCACGAACGGCAGCATCGAACCGGAAACGAAAATCACCACTGAACCGGAAGCCGGCCAGCGTCGGTTGAGCGGCCTGGGCCGGCGCCGCCGGCGCTACGGGTGTTGCCTGGGGTGCAGGAGAATAAGATGCCGGCTGCACCGTCGCGGTAGCGTTCATTCCCAGGGCGCGTTCGATTCTTGCAAGCTGCGCCTTTAACTGTTCAAGTTCCTGTCCCTGCTCCTGGACGACACGATTCAATCTTTCTATCTCTTCGGATTGTCCCCAAGACAAAAGATTTGACAACAACATTACCGCTACAACACCCGCACATTTCAGCATCAGATGGCCTCCCTTTGAATGTTGCCACGCTTAACATACCGGTTTTTCTGAAGCGCGAAAGGGGTAGCCCATTGAATTCACAAGAAGTTCACGAGGGTTTGAAAAGCATGTAACAAGTGGATGGGTTTCTCTGACGGTAATGTCAAAAAAATATAGTAAGTTGATCAGGCTGTGTCAGCTTTGTTGACACTATGGCCTGTTTGAGAACGTAACTCATTGATTTTACAGATAGGGTCACTTTGGAACGCCTCTTGCTTTAGTAAGTACAAATCGTTTAGCTCGATTTTCCCTTTCAAAAACCCCACAGGAGCCCCGTAAGGGGCTCCTTTCCTCCTCCACTCGCAAGCTATACTTCGAATTTATGCTCTCCTTCTTCCTCCGCCGCCTTCTGTTGACGCTGCCGGTTGTTTGGATCGTCGTTACGCTGGTTTTCGGATTGATTCACCTGGTGCCCGGAGATCCTGTTGCGCAGATGCTGGGTGAAGGCGCTTCTGTGACGGAGGTCGAGCGGCTGCGGCACGAATTGGGGTTGGACCGGCCGCTTCTGGACCAGTACCGGACGTACATGTCGGGAATTTTTCGGGGCGATCTCGGTATGTCGTTCAGGAATCAGGAATCGGTGACTACGTCGATACTGGCTCGCTATCCGGCGACCATCGAGTTGGCAGTTGCGGCCACAATTTTTTCGATCGTGTTTGCCATTCCGTTGGGTGTGATCAGCGCCGTTCGGCGGGGCCGTTCGGCGGACCGGGCGATCGGAATCATCAGCCTGCTGGGCGTCTCGCTTCCCAACTTCGTGCTGGGACCGATCCTGATTCTGCTTGTCTCGATAAACCTTGGAATTCTTCCAGTATCGGGGCGTGGCGGCTTCACGCACCTGATCTTGCCCGCCATTACGTTGGGCGGGGCGCTCGCTGCAGTCACCATGCGAATGGTGCGCGGATCGATGCTTGAAGAGATTCGGCAGGACTACGTTCGGACTGCGCGCGCCAAAGGTCTTTCCGAGCGCGTGGTTCTCTTCGCTCACGCATTAAGGAATGGTTTGATTCCGGTGGTCACGGTGCTTGGCCTTCAAATGGGTGCGTTGCTGGCCGGCGCAATCATCACGGAAATGATTTTCTCCTGGCCGGGTCTGGGTCGGCTGACGATTCAGGCGATCAGCGCGCGCGATTATCCGCTGGCGCAGGGTTGCATCCTGACGATCGCGCTGACTTACATTCTGATCAATCTGGCTACCGATCTTATCTACTCGGTGGTGGATCCGCGTATCCGCTATGATTGAGTCTCTCCGGAAAAACAAACTGGCATTCGGTGGCCTGATCAGTGTTCGCGCCCTGGCTCGTGCCGTATGATCCGGCGGGCCAGATGCTGCAGGACAGGCTTCAAGGACCCACGTGGCAGCATC
Source organism: Acidobacteriota bacterium (assembly GCA_003223895.1). Taxonomy (GTDB): domain Bacteria; phylum Acidobacteriota; class Terriglobia; order 20CM-2-55-15; family 20CM-2-55-15; genus 20CM-2-55-15. The sequence continues at coordinate 30,282 of QHXD01000098.1, read as the reverse complement.
CATTTGGCAACGATGAGCTGGGGCGTGATATTCTGTCGCGCATCTTGTTGGGTGCCCGCGTCAGCATGCGGGTGGGGGCAACGGTTGTTTTGCTCTCCGGAATAGCCGGTGTTTTGATTGGAGGATTCGCCGGCTACGTTGGTGGTAAACTCGATACCTTTGTCACGGTGGTGGTCTTCAATTCTTTGTTGGCCTTCCCCGGGATCTTGTTGCAGATCGCCCTTGTGGCCTTTTTGGGCCCGGGTCTGGATCGATTGATTTTCGCGCTGGTGATCCTCTGGTGGGTTGGCTTCGCGCGGCTGGCACGAGGACAAGTGCTCAAGGTCAAGACCCTCGAGTTCGTCGAGGCCGCGCGCGCATTAGGCGCGTCGAATCTGAGAATTTTCATCAGACATATTCTGCCGAACATTATTCAACCGGTTCTAATTCAGGCCAGCATTGCGATGGCAGCTGCGGTACTGGCGGAAGCATCGTTGAGTTTTTTGGGACTTGGGATTACGCCACCAACGCCCAGTTGGGGGGCCATGCTGAACGACGGCCGCAATCACCTTTTCGATGCGCCGCACATGGTAGTCTTCCCCTCGATTGCGTTAGTGCTGACGGTTTTGTCTTTTAATTTCCTGGGTGATGCCCTTCGGGATTGGCTCGATCCGAGGAACTTGTAGAGCGGGGGACTCATTATCATGTTTCAAATTGCGCAGGGTGCTGGGACCTCCCACACCGGCGGCGAAATCAATCTGATCCTTCCTGACCTCCGTCAGGCAACCTTTCTCCACGGCATCAGCGGTTCCTCTCTGCTCATGTGGGGTCTCGGTGTCGCCGCGCTCGGTCTCGTTTTCGGTTTGATGATTTACCAGAAGCTCCGAAACATGCCCGTTCATTCCTCGATGAAGGAGATCTCGGAGTTGATCTACGAGACCTGCAAGACATATCTCCTCACGCAGGGAAAATTCCTCATGATCCTCGAGGTGTTCATCGGCATAGCGATCATTTTCTATTTTGGTTTCCTTCAGCATCTTGAAGCGTTCAGGGTTGTCATCATCCTTCTGTTCAGCCTTCTTGGAATCGCAGGAAGCTACTCCGTGGCTTGGTTCGGAATCCGGGTAAACACTTTCGCGAATTCGCGCACGGCCTTCGCCAGCCTTCGAGGCAAACCTTATCTCTGTTACTACATTCCGATGGAAGCCGGCATGAGCATCGGCATGCTTCTGATCAGCGTCGAACTTTTCCTGATGCTGTGCATCCTTCTTTTCATACCTGGCTATCTTGTGTATCCGTGTTTCATCGGATTCGCGATCGGTGAATCGCTGGGCGCTGCAGCTCTTCGCGTGGCTGGAGGCATCTTCACCAAGATTGCCGATATCGGATCGGACCTGATGAAGATCGCATTCAAGATCAAGGAAGACGATGCGGGATTCGGTTGGGCCTTCGGCTGACGGTTTTGAAACCTATGGCGTCACGGGTGTCGCGCTGATCTCATTCATCCTGCTGGCTGTGAAGGATCCTGCCGTCCAGGTGCAGCTTCTGGTGTGGATCTTCAGCATGCGCATCCTCATGATCGTCGCATCCGCTCTCAGCTATTTCGTCAACAGCGCAGTCGCCAAAGCGAAGTATGAAAACGCGGATCACATGAACTTCGAGGCTCCGCTGACGTCACTGGTCTGGTTGACGTCGGTGGTTTCCGTGGTTTTGACTTACATTCTCTCGTGGGTGCTGATCCCGAATCTCGGCGGCGACGCCTCAATGTGGTGGAAACTCTCGACCGTAATCACTTGCGGAACGCTTGCCGGAGCCATCATTCCTGAATTCGTCAAAGTTTTCACTTCCACTGAATCCCGCCACGTTCGTGAGGTCGTGACTTCATCGCGCGAAGGTGGAGCTTCGCTGAACATCCTCTCCGGATTCGTCGCCGGCAACTTCAGCGCCTACTGGCTGGGTCTCGCGATCCTGTCCCTCATGGGCATGGGTTACATCGTCAGCAATTATTTCACGCCGGACATGATGTCCGCGCCCGCAGTGTTTGCATTTGGCCTCGTTGCATTCGGATTCCTGGGGATGGGGCCTGTGACTATCGCAGTCGATTCGTATGGGCCGGTGACCGATAATGCACAGTCGATATACGAACTATCCACGATCGAACAGATTCCCGGAATCCATGACGATATCAAGAAAAACTTTGGGTTTACACCGAAGTTCGAAGAAGCCAAGGAGTTTCTCGAGGAGAACGATGGCGCCGGGAACACGTTCAAGGCAACAGCGAAACCGGTGCTCATCGGCACGGCCGTGGTCGGTGCGACTACCATGATATTTTCGATGATCGTGTTGTTAACCGAGGGCCTGAGACCCGATCTGCTTGCCTATATTTCGATACTTCATCCGCCCTTCCTCCTCGGTCTCATCGCCGGTGGCGCCATGATTTATTGGTTCACCGGAGCGTCCACGCAGGCAGTGAGCACAGGCGCCTATCGCGCGGTGGAATTCATCAAGGCGAATATCAAGCTCGAGGGCTCGACCAAAGCGTCGGTGAGCGATTCCAAGAAGGTTGTGGAGATCTGTACGCAGTACGCTCAGAAGGGCATGTTCAATATTTTTCTCACGGTATTTTTCGCTACTCTCGGATTTGCATTCCTTGAACCCTATTTCTTCATCGGTTACCTGATTTCAATCGCATTGTTCGGCCTGTATCAGGCGATCTTCATGGCTAATGCCGGCGGGGCCTGGGACAACGCCAAGAAGATTGTCGAGACGGAGTTGAAATCCAAAGGCACAGAGCTTCACGCCGCCACCGTCGTCGGAGACACGGTAGGCGATCCCTTCAAAGACACCAGTTCCGTCGCTCTGAATCCCATCATTAAATTCACCACGCTGTTCGGTTTGCTCGCCGTTGAACTCGCCGTGTCCGTGGGGAAGAATCAGGGTGCGGTCCTGACGACCGCAATAGCCGTCGCTTTTCTGGCAATCTCGATGTTCTTTGTATACCGGTCGTTTTACGGGATGCGGATCGACTAGCCGGATTCGAGCAAGAGGGCCTTGAGCCCGGGCTACACGTGACCTCGCAGGTATTTCCGCTGGCACTCTACGGAACAGAAGAAATGGTCTCCCTCCCGCAGGGCGGTCTGCTCAGGAATGTAGGTGCCGCACGCAGGATCCTTCACAAGGCGGCCCGCCGGATTGGGCTGGATGGGACGCTTCGGCGCGACGATGCCGACAAGCGTTTTGACAACAGAAAGGACGGCGTAGACCACGAAAACTAATCCCAGAAGCCGGAGCAGAAGTCGCATTCATTTTCCTGCCTTTGCAGATTCCTGTTCGATTCGTCTCTTGAGGCCGTCAATGCCCGGATACTTCGAATCGATCGCTTCCATCTTCTTCATAACATCGGCCGCAGCTTTGATGTTCTGACTATCCAGTTCAGCGATAACAACATTGTACAGGGTTGGCATGTGCTTTGGATCGGCAGCCAGGGATTTCTGATATTCGGCCATCGCCTTGTCCCGCTGACCAATGTTCCAGAGCGCGGTGGCCATGTCCGTTCTCGCGCCAATGTTGTTTGGCTGGACGTCGAGGACCTTCTGAAACCACTCCGCCGCTTCGGAGTACTTTTGAAGATCGAATAGGAAGTTCGCGTAGCGCGTCATCAGCTCGGGCTGGTTCGGATTCTTTGCCAGAGCCTGCTTGAACATTGCGAGCAGTTGTTCGTTGGAGACCTCGGGATGATTCGGCGGGGCCCCGGAAGACCCCAGCGCCGGGGGCGGCATCGAACTCTGCACCTGGTAAAACGCGAGGATGTACCCGAGTGTTGCTCCGAGGATGATTCCAAGGATTGCGAAGTGGATGTTGCGGGATGTAAACATATAAGAAGGCCGCAGTAATTCGGGGACAGACGTATAAATCACCTAATTAGCATCAAAGTTTACTCTACTTGCTAATTAGGTGATTTATACGTCTGTCCCCGAATTACCGCGTACCTTATCTCTTCTTCTTCTTCTCTGCATCCGCCTTGGCTTTTTCAGCCTTTTCGGCGGCGGCTTTCTCTTCAGCGATGGCTTTCTCGCTCTTGTAGCCGGTAGGAGCGGCCTGCTTCGCAGCTTCGATCAACTGCTTGGCGGCTTCGGCGTCCTGGCCGGTTGGCTGCATTTCGAGGAATTTCTGCAGCACGGGGATTGCTTGAGGAATCGTGTCCGGACTTCCGAAGTAAGAGATGCCGAGCTGGTAATACGCCTGGGCCATCTGGGGATTGAGCTCGATGGCTTTCTTGAAGGCGTCCGACGCTTCCTTTGTGCGTCCGCGGTTCGTGAGCACGGCACCGAGGTTGTAATAGCTTTGTCCGGCGCCGGCCGGATTCAGTTCGGCGGCTTTTTGAAGGGCGGCGGTTGCTTCCTCGACTTTGCCGGCATTTCCGAGGACGATTCCAAGATTGTTGTGGTATGCGGCCTCGTCGGGCTTCAACTCGATCGCCTTGCGGTACATGGCGGCGGCGTCATCATATTTGCGGGCGCTCGACAGCGCGTCGGCAAGATTCGCGAAGATGACGTGCTGCGTTGGATCCTTGTCTGCGGCTTCCTTGAACAGGCGGATTGCTTCGTCGTAGTTCTTCGCAGTCATCGCCGTACGGGCCGCTTCAAAGGAGCCCTTCACAGCCTCCTGCTTTGCCTTTTCTTCGGCGACCTTTGCTCTCTCTTCGTCGCTGGCTCCCTGGGCGGCAGCCTGTCGCAGATCAAAGTCGGTCTTCGTCGAGCCGCCGAAAGTGACGCGAACGTTTGGATTGTTGGTCGCGGCCTTGCCGTCCTTCGTGACGGTGACCTTGTAATTGCCGGTCGGCAAGCCGGCATGCAGATACTTGCCGTTTCTATCGGTCTTGACTTCGAAGTGTTGAGTGATGCCCTGACGATCGATCGAAATCGTAGCGCCCACCAACGGCTTGCCGTCAGTATCGAGGACGGTCCCCTCGATATTCCCAGTCTGGGCAAAGCTGGGCACAGCGAACAGCATCGCTGCGAAGAGGAGAAGCAGGATTTTGGTGACAAATTTCATTGAGATCCTCCGTATGGAAAATAAACTTTTCAAATTCGTGCGTACTCCGGTCTGGTTGAGTAAGCGATCGGATCTTCGACGCCTGCCTCTCCAAACGCTCTTAACCTCAGAGCACAACTGTCGCAAACGCCGCAGGCAGCGTCCGAATCGCGGTAGCACGACCACGTCAATTGGAATGGAGCAGCCAGCTCGACACCCCTTTTAACGATTTCGAGCTTCGAGAGATGGATCAATGGCGTTTCCACAGTGATATTCGTTGTCGGCCGTGTTCCGGCGCGGATCAGCTGGTTCATCGCGTCGTAATACTCCGGCCGGCAGTCTGGATACCCGGAACTGTCCTCCCACACCGCGCCTATGTAGATCTGCGTGGCACCAAGTACTTCCGCCCATGATGTCGCTATGGCTAAAAAGTGCGCGTTCCGAAACGGAACGTAAGTGTTTGGAATTTCACAGCTGCTCAGATCCGCGTCGCGGATCTGCATTCCCGTATCCGTCAAACTCGAGCCGCCAATCGCCGAAAAATAATCCAGCCGCACCGCCAGCCGGTCCACCGCGCCAAAATGATCGGCAAGCGCGTGAAACGATTGCAGCTCCCGGCGCTCGGTCCGCTGCCCGTAGCTGGCGTGAAGGGCCGCTATCTGATGACTCTGGCTGGCGATAGCTGCCGTTACACAGCTATCCATTCCACCGCTCATCAAAACCACGGCTTTGGACTTTTGGGCTGATTGGTCCATGGTCAAGAAGGTGAATTCTAATCGGCTTAACCCGCGAAAGTCAAAGGGTTAGACCCCGCGGACGTCGGAGCCCCATATGTACTTGTGGATCTGCAGTTGGAGGCGAATCGGGAGCCCGTCCTCAAGAATCCACCGTGCCAGATCTGTGGCCGGAAGTTCGTCATGGGAGGGTGAAAAGAGGACGACGTTAGGTTTCGAATGGAGCCTTTCGAGATAAACGGCTTTCGACCACTCGTAATCCCTCCGCGACATGATGACGAACTTGAATTCATCGTGGGGTTCGGCGAGATCGATGTTCTCCCAGCAGACGCTGTGGCCTTCATGGCTGTCCGGACATTTAATGTCGATGATCTTGATGACCGGCTTCGGCACCCGTGCGACATTCACGTGTCCGCCGGTTTCAAGCATCACGGTGTAACCGCGATCCAGCAGGGAATTCATCAGCGGGTAAACTTCCTCCTGCTCCAAAGGTTCACCGCCCGTGACCTCCACAAGTCTTGCAGGATAGCCTGCGACGGCCGAAAGCACTTCGTCTATTGGCATCTCGCGGCCACCGGCGTACGAATACTTCGTGTCGCAGTAAACGCACCGCAGCGAACACCCCGTCAGGCGAACGAACACACAAGGCTTGCCCACGTGCGAGGATTCACCCTGGATCGAAAAAAAGATCTCAGTAATGCGCATGATGGCTTGGAAAAACGCGGGCTAAAGCCCGCGACTACATTTAGGATCCACCTTCGGCCTGAATGTAGTCGCGGGCTTTAGCCCGCGTTCCTCCAGGCGGCGCTCCTTTCACCTCGCTCAACTGTATCAGATCTCTGGAAGAATGCGCCGTACCAGAGCCAGGCTGCGATCCCGATGAGCACCACGGCGGCGATGGAGCCTGGAAGTGCACCTGGATAGACTCGTTGTACTCCGTCTCGGATGCTTGCAAGAATCGCAAGTGCTGCTGTGGTGATCACAACCAGGGCCGGCACATGCCGCAGTACCAGCTTGAATGCGGCGCTCAGGCCTATCCCGACGCTACTTCCCATAATCAGCCAGGATGAAATCGAATCCAGCGACGATGAACCGGCAACGAGCAATCCGAAAACGATCAGAAGCGGCCACCATCGAGGCTTCTGAGCGATCGCGCGCACGACCAGAAGCAACAGCAGCGTTTGGGTGATGAATTGGCTGAGCGGCGTCAGTGCAGCGCCGAGTATCGGAAGAAATGTGGAGGCGGGAGCGAAGTTGCCCCATGACGGCGTCACCGGAGGGGCGGCAGACCGCGCCAGCGCATTCACTCCTGTGAGGGCGAGCCCGAGACCGGCCCCCATCAAGATCGTTCCTGCGAAATCCAGCCCGAACAAAGCGTTTTTCATACCCGCAACCAAACCGCCAACCAACCCCAGCGCCACTGCGGTGAAGAGGCCCACAAGCAGCGAGACGCTGATCACAACCACCGCCTGTAACGCCAACGGTTGCGCTGTAGGAAGTTGCGACTTGATCACCGGCCAGTTGTTCAGAAGATTCGTAACGTTGAGCAGAAATATCAAGAAAGCGAAAACCAGGAACATTCGCGGCGAGAAGGCCCGTTTCCGGCTCCAGCGCACAGCTGCGATGATGGTGCCCACGGCGATGATGCAAACAATTGCCGCGGTGCACACGATCGAGAAAATCGTGGGAAGATTCCTCTCGCGCCTTTCGTTGCGAGCCCATTCTTCCGGAACGTAGATATAGCGGACCGCATCCGCGACCTCATCTCCGTCGATCTCGATAGATATCCTTGGCTCGCCTTCGCGCAAGCCGTAATCGCGCGTATCGGAAAAAACAAACGTCCAGTCGCCCCGCGCCGGCCGCTTGGCGGCTACAGCAGAGACTTCCTTGATGTTTTCGAGTGGCACATGGAAATTCGCAATCAGTGCGGAGCGAGCGATCTCGCGTGCTTCGTCCACGGTAAGACTCTTTCCCGGTCTGGCTTCGGGAAGGTTGTGACTGACTCTGAACACCCGGCCGCCGCCATCGCCGGCCGCTTGGCGGCTACAGCAGAGACTTCCTTGATGTTTTCGAGTGGCACATGGAAATTCGCAATCAGTGCGGAGCGAGCGATCTCGCGTGCTTCGTCCACGGTAAGACTCTTTCCCGGTCTGGCTTCGGGAAGGTTGTGACTGACTCTGAACACCCGGCCGCCGCCATCGATGGAAACATGATATTCCTCGGCTCGATTAATAGAGATGGGCGGCGCATCGGTCCGAAAACTTGTCGTGGAAACCCAGATGGCGAGTCCGATGAGGCCGGCAACAGGCAGCACCCCCGATAAGCGGGGGTTTATGGCCGCCACGGGCTGGACAGAAACTTCCGGCTGTGGCGCTTCCTGGGCCTCCGGCGGCCTCCATGCGGCGTTCAGAGCGTCCGCCGGTGTCTCGATCCACCGTCCGACGCGCAGGCGTCCTCGGAATACGGCCCAAAGGGGAACAAGAACTGCGACGATCACAATGAGCTGTTCGACTCTGGCGCGCCCCGTCGATGAAACGAATAGAGGAAGCGCCATCCACGTCGCATCGTAGGCAAAGTGCAGTACGATTCCGGGCAAGAGCCCGAAAGCAAGGTATAAGCCGCCGAACGCGAATGACGGAATGATCAGCTCCACAACCCGGGCATAGGCCGGCTGGTTCGCGTAACCCGCGTGACCGGATGCAAAGATGAGCGCTTGCAAAATCATTGCGCCGGCCAGAAACGTGCGGCGCTTGCCGAACCTGTCGCCGATCAGCGCTGCCGTTGCAAGCGGGACTGCGCGGAAGAGAGATTCTTCCCAGAACCCGGCCTGAGCGGCCATGGCTATCGCCGAAAGGGAAGGTACATAGTTGGCGAACAGATTCGGATTGACCAGAGTGTCCGATGGCGTCCACCAGCCGAGCTTTCTCTGCGCGAAGAAGTAGAGAACGATTTCGTAGGCGAAGAACAAACTCACGAGTAAATATCCGGAGACCGTCCGTCCGAGGACGGCCTTCGTCGCGGATACCGGCACCGACCAGGCTTTCCAAAATTGAATGTGATGAGGAAAAGCCCGGCGCGTGAGCGTTTCGGCGGCCATGAAAGAGACGGTCATCAATATGGCCAGTCCCGCGAATATTGCAAAGGCAGTACCAATTTGCCGGATCGCGAATCCGCTGGCCGGTACGGCGGTGTCATAGCCCATCCAGAGCAGTGACCATGAGTTCAACTGGTCGAGACCCATCAGCAACCCAAGAAAGACACCCCAGAATGTCGCCTGCCGCCACAGGACCCAATGCTGCCGAATCATGAAGAAGAGGCCGATTCCACAGCATCCGAAGAGGTACAAACCGAACAACGCGATTGACGCGGCTGCGCCGATCGCAGTGTTGGCAGATCTCATTTCTTCGTAGCGCCGCGAGAATGCTTCGGGGATCTGAACGTAGTGGGTGATCTCGGTGAGCTTCTCGCCGCCGACGATGAGGCGCAGCCTGTATCGGCCTTCGCGAAGACGCTCGTCCTCACGCTCGTAAACGAACGTATGATCCGTGCGGCCGCCGGGCTGGACCTCTTTTGAAGATTCCGCAAGCCGATATCGGCTCAGATCGACGTGCCATTCCTGCTGCGCTGTGCTTTCCGCAAGTTTCTGTGCCGCATCTGAAGCTATGCTCGCGCCCGCTTCCTGATCCGGCAGCTTGACTCGAAACCCGTACGGTTCTCCTTCCGGCGTGAAACGAAGCAGAGTCTCATGCGCATCCCCCTCCTTGAAATGCCGGACGCGCCACACATAAAGCGAATAAATCTTGTCCTTCAGGATCCGGCTGAGTTCCGGCTTCCCGCCGCCTTCCAGCTCGATGAAGTTCTGAGTCTCCTGGTCGCCGGAAAACTCCGCCGCCTGATCAAAACCGCCTGGCGGCCAGCCCCGCTGTTCCGCAAGGCTGCGCGCTGTGGTGAGAGCAGCATCGCGGTTCATCCGCACATCGACGGAAATGAGCGGAAAAGCAGTCGAGAAATTGGTGATGGTGAAAACGGCAGCAGCTGCTGACACCAGGAAGAAGAGGATCCAGAAGGCGGGTTTTCTATACATCGGCGGATTCTAAAACAAAAATAGGGCTACGACCCCATTTTTCACCCGCCCATGAATTCGACTAACTTTTCTATGCTGTCCGTCACTTCATAGTCCGGCAGGCTCGCCATGAAAAGCCTTCCGTAGGACTTCGTGCTGAGGCGATTGTCGAGCACCGCGAGAATCCCTCGATCCGTGGTGGAACGAATCAGGCGCCCGAATCCCTGCTTCAGACGAAGAATTGCGTTCGGCACCTGATATTGGGAGAACGCATTGCCTCCCCCGCGCTCAATCTGCGCCGAGCGAGCAGCGACGAGGGGATCGGAGGGAACCTGGAACGGCAGCTTGTCGATAATCACCGCGCTCAGCGCTTCGCCTTTCACATCCACGCCCTGCCAGAAGCTGGCCGTTGCGAACAGGACTGCATTCGGGGTCATCCTGAATTCTTCGAGAAGCCGGCCCTTCCCGCCCCCCTTCCCCTGAATCATGCACGGATAAGGGAGGCGGTGGCAGAGCAGATCGTAAAGCGCTTCCATCTGCCGGTAACTTGTGAAGAGCACGAATGCTCGCCCCTGTGAAGCCCGAAAGATCGATCGGATTTCCTCGGCAGCCCGTTCCAGATACGAAGGATGCCGGTAGTCCGGCATGTTTTTCGGAATGTAAAGCAGTGTCTGCTTCCGAATATTGAACTCCGTGCTGAGGCTCAACTCGTCACCTTCATTGAAGCCGATTCGGCTGCGGATATATTCGAAAGACTCGGCGACCGTGAGTGTTGCCGATGTGAGAACACAGGTCGGTACGCGTGTGAATAATCGTTCGCTCAGCATGCCCGATATGTCGATGGGACACGCTTCCAGAAAGATTCCGCGGCCGCGCCGCTCGATCCAGGAAACATAGTTTTCGAGAGTGCCGGTGCGAAAGACATCCAGCTCAGCGGCGATTTCTCCTGCACGCCGTGCGAGCGACTCGAATTCACCCGAAAAATCCTTCTTCTGCTTGATGGACTTCCGGGCGTCCTGAAGCGCGCCGATCAAGGCATCGATGCCATCCAGCTTCGGGATGGGCTGCCGCCCCTCGCGGATCAAGACGAATCCATTGAAGAATCGCTCGGATGCACGAGAAAGGAGCTCGACGTCGGATTCCATTTTGGTTGCGTCGTGAATGAATTCGGCGAGCCTGTAGTTGCTGATGTGAAAACCGAAGTAATCGGTCGCGATGTCCTCGAGATCGTGTGCTTCGTCGAAGATCACCGCGCTGTAGTCCGGAAGAATAGCGGCCACGTCCGACTTGCGAATCGAAAGGTCCGCGAAAAACAGGTGGTGGTTGACGACGACGATATCGGATTCCATTGCCTTTTGCCGAACCAGCGTCAGGAAGCATCGATCGTAGTCTTTACATTTGCTCCCAAGGCAGCGGTCGCGGCGTGCGTCCAGCCGCGACCATAGTTCTGAATCGTCGCCGATCGAGCCCAACTCGGCCCGGTCTCCCGTTTCCGTGTTTCCGGCCCAATCGAGAATGGATTGAAAGCTGCGAAGCTCTTTGGGAGTGAACAGCCCTTCGGTATGGAGCGTCTCGAGCTTGACCCTGCACAGATAGTTGTTCCGCCCCTTCAGATACGCCGAGCGTATGGGCCGTCCCACGACGCTTTCGAGCAGGGGGATGTCTTTGTAGAAGATTTGATCCTGAAGAGTCTTGGTGCCCGTGGATACCAAAATACGCCGGCCATGGATCAGCGCGGGCAAGAGGTACGCCAGCGTCTTTCCAGTCCCGGTGCCCGCCTCGATGATGACGTGGTTCTGACCTTCAAGGGCTTCGTGCACGGCTTCCGCCATCCGTACCTGCGATGGCCGGAACTCGTAATCCGGCAGGCGCTGCTCCAAAACTCCCCCAGGCCCGAAAAACTCATTCATCACCTGCACAGTGTATACCGATATACGGCCGGAAGAGGGCTGTGTTCCCTCTTCAAATCACTGATGGCCAATGGCCACTGCCCAATGGTGAATTTGCCAATGCTGAATTTGCCAATGCTGAATGATTCAGGCGGTCATAGACCGCCGCTACAGTAGGTTTACAATAGGTTTCCATGGCGTTCGACCGGATCACCATTGCTCCTGCGCTGCAGGGCGCCGCGCGGGTCGGCATTTTGCAAATGGATGGTCTGCGCGTTCAGGAGACGCCGGAAGAATTAAAGGCGATGCTGAACGGTCTTGCGGAGGAGTTTGCAAGGAAGTACAAGGATGAGCCGCTGGGAGAGATTGCGGCGGTGCAAAAGGTGCGTGCCATCTTCCATCGCGCGGGGTTGGATCCGACGCGATACCGGCCGTCCTCGGAGTCGTTGCTGCGCCGGGCGGTGAAGGGAAAGGGACTGTATTTCATCAATTCAGTCGTGGATCTGATAAATTACTTCTCGTTGAGGACGCTTTGTCCGATGGGTTTATTTGATGCGGAGCGGATCAGGCCGCCCATCGAGTGGCGCGTCGGGCGAGCAGGAGAATCGTACGAAGGGATCGGGCGGGACAGGGTGAATCTGGAGCACTTTCCTCTGCTGGCCGATCAGGAAGGACCGTTCGGCAGCCTGGTTTCCGATTCAATGCGGTC
>QHXD01000098.1:0-17764 GCA_003223895.1 Acidobacteriota bacterium | reverse complement strand
TGAGACAGATTTACGATCACACGGAAGCGTCATATCCCAACGAGTGTTGCGGCCTGATGGTCGGCAGCATGGGGAAAGACAAAGTCGTTCATACGTTCAGGACCTGCAAGAATCTGAACAAGGAACGCGCACACGATCGCTATGACATGGATCCGCTCGACATGCTGCGCGTCGAGCGCGAATTCGAGAAGAGCCCGCTGGAGATTGTGGGCATTTATCATTCCCATCCGGACCACCCGTCGAAGCCCTCACAGACCGACACGGATCGCGCGTGGCCCGATTACTCGTACGTCATTATTTCCGTTCAGAAAGGAACCGTTGCCAGCGCCCAGAGCTGGGTGCTGAACGAGGGAGAGAGGAAGTTCTACGAGGAGCCCTTGATCACAGGAGATTCGAAATGAGCAGTGTTACCGTAAAGATTCCTACGCCGTTGAGACCAATAACCTCCGGTCAGTCCGAAGTGAAAGTCGAGGGCGCTACCGTCGGCGAGATTCTGCGCACGCTGGATTCGCAGTTCAAGGGATTTGGCGAGCGTGTACTCGAGGATGGCAAGAACGTGAAGCGGTTTATCAATATCTTTGTCAATGAGGACAACATCCGCGACAAAAAGGAACTGGACACGGAAGTCAGGAATGGGGACACGATTTCGATTTTGCCTTCGATTGCGGGTGGCGGTTAAACCACAAAGACACAAAGGCACAAAGAAATTCGGCAACCAGGGGTCTGACCCCTGGTTGCCGAATTTCTTTGTGCCTTTGTGTCTTTGTGGTTTAACCGACCCGAACAGTCCGCCACATCTACGTATAGATTCGGATCTTTTCGGGTAACACTGCCTGCCCTTGGTTCACTATCCTATCGTGATGAAGAATCGTCCTTCTCACCTCCTGCCTGGATAGCATGAGTTCCTCGAAAGCAAACGAATGGCCGCTGAGCGATAATCACGTGGAACTGGTAACCTTCGATCACGAATATCTACGACTATTGACGGAGGGAGACCCGATAACCGAGGGACACTTTGTTTCCTATTTCGGTGAATTGATTCGCATGAAGCTGCGATCGAAATTACGATCGGCGCATTTGATCGAGGAAGTTCGCCAGGAGACGTTTTTGCGGGTCTTGAACACATTGAGGCGAAAGAACGGATTACGGCACCCGGAACGACTGGGCGCGTTTGTAAATGCAGTTTGCAACAATGTAATGCTGGAATCGCTCCGGGCCGAGACGCGCACAAACTCGTATGGCGATGAATACTTCGAGGCGGTAGACAATAGTGCCGATGCTGAAAGCGAGCTGGTCACTGAGGAACGCAAGACGCTGGTAAGAAGGGTCCTCGCCGGTTTGCCCGCAAAGGAGCGGGAGCTGCTGCGAATGATCTTTTTTGAAGAGAGGGACAAGGAAGAGGTTTGCCGGCAGCTCAATGTGAATCGCGAATATCTTCGTGTCCTTCTCCATCGCGCCAAGGCATGCTTCCGAACACGTTTTAACCAAAGTAGAGCAGCGCAGTTCGAACAGGTGACGTGAAAGTAATGGACCACGAAGAAGCAATCAAGTTGCGTGCGGCCGAGCGCTATATTCTCCAAGAGCATTATTTTATGTGCGTGGAGTGCGCCGACGAGGTTCGCTCAGTTTTCGCTCTGGCGGACAATGCAAAGAGCGTTTTTGCCGGCCAGGCCCAGGCGGCAACTCCACGTCCCGTAGCTCTTCAGGAGCGCCCCTCAAACTGGTGGATCCGGCTGCGGCCCGCAGTGGCCGCACCTGTAGCTGCCGCTCTGCTTCTGGGCGTCACGCTCTATCAATCGGTGTGGGTCATCCCTCGGCTTGAACGAGACCTGGCGAACGTCAACCAGGCACAAACAATTCCGAGTGTTGTTGCGCGCGCGGCGACCCGTGGCGAAGATCCGGTCGTTGAAATTTCGGAACACGATCGGTTTGTGCAATTGATTCTCGACGTTAACGTGACCATTCCCGATTCCTCTTATACCCTTGAGGTTTACGACGAGGCCGGGAGCTTGAGATTCAGTGTGCCTGCACCTGCTCCCTCCAGAGGATCGCTCCATTTACTGTTACCGGTAACCGGACTGAAGCCGGGACCGTATATGATTCGCGTCAGACCGAAGAGCGGAGCCGGCTCCATTCCCGAAGACATAGACGAATACAATTTTGTGCTGCGGTCAAAATAAAGGAGAGGCATGGAGAAACGATTCATTTTCCGCGGTAACGCCGTGGGTGTTGCGGCCCACATCCATAAACCGGACGATTTGATCATTTGGGTCCAGGGGGCGAGTTCACTCCCTGTCATCGGAGGTTATTCGCGTTCGAATGTCGATCGAGCGGCGTTTGGCGACGTGCTGTCCTTCGACAACGCTCGTACTCAGGCCACAGGCGACTTCAGCGTACGAGAAAACGCGTACAAGACGCTGGCAGATTCAGTCGTGAAGGCACTGAACGTGAACGGCCGTCTTACCGCCGACTCGCTCGAGGCAACGTTTACTTCAACACATCCCGTGGATGGCAGCGAGCCTTCCATTGTCCCGGCCGGAACGCAAATCACAAATCTCCGGCTCGACGGATATCCGATCAACGTCAAACTGGACATCGATCTGTTCACCAAATACGCTACGCGAGATTCTCTGAGCCGCGCCTATTCGACGGACGACGCCTTCTTCAACCGTAATGGGAGCCGGTTCCTGAAATCGGAAAAAGCACTCCAGCCTCAGCCCGGCAAGCGGCAGATTCCTGAAGTCAACGGCTACATCGTGACCTCCATTGTCTCCGAGATCCAGACCGACCATCCCAAAGCGGTCATTAGCGGAAACGTGATCACGCTCGACGGCTTCGGCCGCATCTTTCTGGGAGAGCTTCTGATCGCCAGTGTCTCTCGCCGCTTGACGCTGCTTCGTTTGGCGCTCGGATCCCCAATCGCTGGAGATCTTGCGTGTGCAGACATCGAAACCAACGGAAGCGTGATTTACTAGCAGCGTTGTCGTTGATTGTGTTGGTTGTTGCGAGCTGCGCGCGGCAGCTCGAGACTTCCACCGAAGAACTGTATCGACAAGCCAACCTCGACCTGCGGCGCGGAAATCTGATTGCCGCACAAAGCGGGGTTGATAACGGAAGTGTCCCCTGGCGCGAGAAACCTGAGTCCGAATGGTACTGGCGCTTCCGAATCCTGCAGGCCGAGATCTTCATCAACCAGGGGCGTGCCAAAGAAGGACTGGCGCTGCTGGACACCCAACCACCCGATTCACCCGGCTTCTACGCGCTGGCGTGTCGATCCAGGACCGTGCGTGTGAAGGGGCTTCTGCGTCTTGGGCGCGTGGACGAAGCCCGAACCCTTTTGGACGCCGTGGAATCGCTTGTGGCCACGACGAATCAATATTCCCTCACGCCCGAAATCGAGGTGTTGCGCGGTTCGCTCTTCGATGCCACCAGGCATCCAGCCGAAGCGGAAGCCGCTTTTCAAGCGGCCCTCAAACATTCTGAAGAACTGAGTGAGCCGTATTGGCACACGGTCAGCCTGAACAACCTCGGAATGATTCGCATCCGGCAGTTTCGATACGACGAGGCCATCCCTCTGTTCACTCGCGCGCAGGAAGGTTTCGAAAAAATGGATGCGAAACTGTACGCAGCAATCACGCTCGGTAACATAGCAATCTGCGCGAGCCGCCTTGGCGATTTCGAAAAAGCATCCGCGGCTTACTCCAAAGCTGTCGAAGTGCAGGAGCGCGAAGGCGCAAAACCGTATCTCGAGGCGAGCCTCGGAGAGATCGGCAATATCTACATCCTCCAGAGCGACTTCGCCAAAGCCGTTCCGTACTATCAGCGAGCGCTGGCCCTGGCTGTCGAGATCGGCGCCACATCCAACGCTTCAAAATGGGCGGGCAATCTGGCAGTGGCTTTCTCGAACCTCAGGCAGTGGGACCAGGCTGAGGAATTCAATGAACGAGCCAGGGAACTCAAAGAACTCATCAAAGACACCGACTCGCAGACGTACACACGTTTGAACGCGGCCACCATCGCTGCCGGCAGAGGACAAATTGCCGCGGCCGCGGGTCTGTATCACCAGGTCCTGAAGGACGCGGCCAAAAATCCCTCGACTTTGTGGGAGGCTCATGCCGCTTTGGGACAGCTCTATCGCGAAACAGGCGAAAAAAGGAAAGCATACGAACACTTTGATGCCGCAATAAGGACCATCGAGGCCAGCCGAGCGGAACTCTCCCTGGCCGACTACAAAATCACTTTCCTTTCGCGGCTGATCCGCTTTTACCAGGATTATGTGGATGCGTTGATCGACCAGGGCGCGGTAGATCGCGCTCTCGAAGTGGCCGAATCGAGCCGTGCGCGTGTCCTGGCTGAAAAGTTCCGCCGGCATAAGGCCCCGCAGCGCGTACCCTCCGTTGAAAGTTATCAGGAGTCAGCGCGACGGTCGGGAACGAGCTTTCTGGCGTACTGGCTCGCGCCTCGCCGTTCGTTTTTGTGGGTGATCACGCCAAAAGGCCGCAAACTCGTTGTGCTGCCGGCACAGAGCGAAATCGAGGAACTGGTCCGATCGTATCAGGCAGTGATCGACGGTCTCAGGGACCCGCTCGAGTCAACGCATCCAGCGGCAGAGTCTCTCTATAATATTTTGCTTGCTGAAACCCGAGACCTCCTTCCCAGGGGCTCCAGGGCTGTCATTGTTCCCGACGGCGTGCTGCACAATTTGAATTTCGAGACACTGCCGGTTGCCGGCGAAAAGCCGCACTACTGGATCGAAGATGTGACTCTCGCCATCGCGCCTTCATTGGCGCTCAATCCGGGCGCCTTTTCTCGTGACCCGCTCAAGTCCGTGTTAATGATCGGCAGCCCGGAGCCGGTTGGCTCGGAGTATCGCCCCCTGCCTTATGCCGGCGAAGAAGTCCGCAGTGTTAAACAACGCCTGGTTTCCCTGGAACAAACCATTTATGAGGGATCTCGGGCCGAACCTTCCGTATACAGGGCATCCGATCCCGGAAAGTATTCGATCATTCACTTCGCGGCTCATGCCTCCGCCAACCGGGAAAGCCCGCTGGAATCCGCGATCATCCTTTCATCCTCGAATGACGGTTTCAAGCTGTACGCCCGGGATGTGTTGGAGACGCCTCTTCGTGCGGAACTCGTAACGATCTCCGCCTGCCGGGGCGCCGGCGCACGGGTCTATGCGGGTGAGGGTCTGGTCGGTTTCACATGGGCATTTCTTCAGGCAGGCGCCAGGAATGTCATCGCGGGACTGTGGGACGTAACCGACAGTTCCACGGCGCAGCTTATGGATCGTTTGTACGAGCAGGTCAACGCAGGAAAGTCACCGGCCGAAGCTTTGCGCCAGGCAAAACTGTCGATGATTCACTCGCCAGGTAATTTCCGGAAGCCATTCTACTGGGGTCCGTTTCAGGTCTACGTTGGTGGGAACTCTCAATAGGTTGAAAACACAAAGACACAAAGGGCACAAAGACACAAAGAAAGGCCGCATCAAATGACTTTTTGTTTGCGGCCTTTCTTTGTGTCTTTGTGCCCTTTGTGTCTTTGTGTTTTCAACCCGTCCCGGTGGTACAGACAGACGTTGTAACGGATTCCCATCCTCCTTCACTACTCCTTAGAAATCGACAAGGAGGATTAGATGAGTTTGTTCAATAAAGTTACCGCGATTGTGGCTTCAGGAATCCTGGTGCTGAACTTCGCGACAATTCCAACCGCGCATGCGCAACTTCCGGTGCTGGTTCCCACGCCGAGTCCCGATCTGGTCAGAGGTGGAAATCTCTGGACGATTACAGCGTTCAATGACGCGTCTCCCGTTCACACGCAAATGGCTACTCAAGGAATCTGTTTCGAGTTCATTGGTGTTGTTGGGACGCACTTCCGTTATCGCTGGTACTCCACGACTTTCCCTGACTGGAACGGGATTGCCAGCCAGGAAGGAGACCAGGTCTTCATGCACGGAGACTACGCGAAAGACGTCGGTCACGACGGCATCCATTGGGCAATCGATACCAGTAAAGCCGGATCGGGCCACTGGACAGAATGGCGTGAGGATGGTGGTTTCGGCAATACCATCGTTTTCGCCAACGCGGTCTTTCAACGAGCGGGAATATGCCGTACGCCGATTCCCGTACCGCTGCCGTACGTGCCTAATCAGTACACGATAGATGGAATTCTGATTGAGAATCCCATGGGCATCGAAGTGAAAGACTGATTAGGATCCCACTGTAGCGGCGGTCTATGACGTCTATGACCGCCGCCCCATTTCGGTCGGCGATGCTAGAATTGTTTCATGTTGATCGTGATGCGGGTGGACGCCACCCAGGAAGACATCGACCGGGTATGTAGAAAAATCGAGGAACTGGGCTTTAGGCCTCACGCCATGCCCGGGGCGAATCGAACTGCGATTGGTATAACGGGCAACCCGGGAGCGATCGAATCGGGCCAGTTCGAAGACATGCCCGGCATCGCCGAAGTGATCCCGGTCACTCAGCCCTACAAGCTGGTCAGCCGCGAACTGAAGCCGGACAATACGGAGATCCACGTCGGAAACGTGGTGATTGGCGGACCCGAAGTGGTTGTGATGGCGGGTCCGTGTGCCGTCGAAAGCGAAGAACAAACACTGCGTATTGCCGAGCACGTCCGATCCGCCGGGGCCCACCTCTTTCGTGGCGGCGCATTCAAACCTCGAACTTCACCTTACAGCTTCCAGGGCCTCGGTCTCGAAGGTCTGAAAATCCTCGCGAAGGCCCGCGAGGCTTCCGGTCTTCCCATAGTGACGGAAGCCATTGATGCCGAAAGCATCGGGATGGTCGAGGAATATGCCGACATCATCCAGCTTGGCGCCCGCAACATGCAGAATTTTGCGTTGCTTCGCTCCGCCGGCCGCGCTCGGAAACCCGTTCTGTTGAAGCGCGGCATGAGCGCCACGCTCGACGAATTTTTTCTGGCTGCCGAGTACATCATGTCCGAAGGCAATTACGACGTGATCCTGTGCGAGCGCGGAATCCGTACCTTCGCCGACCACACGCGAAACACGCTCGATCTTTCGATTGTTCCCGCAGTGAAACGCATTTCCCACTTGCCGATCATCGTCGATCCCAGCCACGGCACGGGCAAGCGCCACAAAGTCGCTCCCATGAGCCGCGCCTCCGTCGCCGTTGGCGCCGACGGCCTGATCATTGAAGTCCACGATCAGCCCGAGAAGGCACTGTCCGATGGCCCTCAGGCCTTGCTGCCCGAGTCCTTCGCCGAATTGATGGAGGAATTGCGCCGGCTCGCCCCCGTCGTTAAAAGGTCCATCCGTCCTTCCCCAGATCACTGATTAGTGATCTGGGGAGGTAACCGAAGAAGCCTTCACGTCGAACCCCAGTCTTATTCCACGCTGAAGCGGATCGCGATGCTGGTCCGTGATCTCGATTTCACGGTTCACCGGGACAAGGGCATTGACCAGGTAAGCGCCGAGATCAGGCCGGTGATTGTTTTGGTAGAAAAGCAAATGCCGGCCAGGAGCACCCGTCCACGACGCACGCGCTTCAATCCGAATCGTGCCCACCCCGTCGCGCATTTCTTCAAAAGACGGAAATTGACTGTTGACGAGATCCAGGTGTTGGCGCTTGCCGTCCACCTCGATGACCGTCTCGCTCAAGACCTGCCTGGCGTACGCCTTTCCTTCTGCCTCGGAAATACGGCCATCGTGATTGGTATTGATCAGCGAGAACACCAGCGGCGCCACATCCACGCCCGGAGTCAGGTCCGCTTTCAGCACGATCCGATCCAGCGCCAGTGACAGGCGCGTCGCCTGCAGATATTCATCGAGGCGATGCGCAAGCATCGTCGCCGGAAACACCAGAAGAACAACAATGAAGCCGATCCGCGTCCTCACTCTCATGGTTTGATGAACTTCGCGCCGTAGTCGTTGGTCGGGTCCCGATAAAATGTGTGGATATGGTCCGTGCCTGATCCCTGAGGCGCGTATTCGATCATCGCCGTCGGGCCCTGGATACGGAAATAGACGCGGCTCCCGTTCGTCGTCGGTCCGCTCCAGGCAAAGTAGGTCTCTGCGAGATGCGTCTTGATCTCCGCCATCCTGGCTGCGGCGGCGGTGTCATTGAGGATACTGACCCACTCGCTCATGAGGTCGAGCAGCATTGCTCGCTGAGCCTCGTTGAAACCAGACGCACGGACACCCTCAGGTTGAATAACCTCACCGTCGTGACCCGGGCCCAGAACCACGTCGCCTACCTGATAATCGAGAATTGCCTGCTTTTGCTGCGCTGCGTTCAGTGCGTTCATCAGGGCGAAAGCTTTATCGTTTTCCTTTCCCAGTGGTCGAATTGCCTGGCCGTTGAAGGTGTACATGCTGGGTTGCGCGCCTGTGTGACTTGGCGTCAAAACGTTCTGCGCGCCTGCGAGTGTGATGTTGATCGCAAGATGATGACCGCCGAATTGAATCATCCATGGTTGGGTTGCGGAAGGCGTACCAAGAATTGCGATGTAATAC
This sequence comes from Acidobacteriota bacterium, assembly GCA_003223895.1. Taxonomy (GTDB): domain Bacteria; phylum Acidobacteriota; class Terriglobia; order 20CM-2-55-15; family 20CM-2-55-15; genus 20CM-2-55-15. The sequence continues at coordinate 9,267 of QHXD01000098.1, read as the reverse complement.
TCGGCCCTTCCGAACCGCGTACGAGTGGCCGCCGGACGACTCGGAGCGCTTGCGCGCTCTAACGTCTCGTCGCCATTCACGATGTTGATCACTTTCTGATAACCGGTCGGACTCAAAGTCGCGGCAACGAGCGCCAGCGCGGCGTCCTGCTGAGCGGCGGTCATATCGCCAAGCTTTACGCCATTACGTTGTGTAGAGCCATTCTGAAATACGGCACCGGTAGGAAGATTGGACCAGTTGGACCGGGTGATTTTATTGAGTTCCAGGCTGACCCTTGCACGCTGGCGATCGTCGAGCGTTGCAAGAAAACCCCTGGCCGCAGAAACTGCTTTGAGCGTGGCGGCGTCGGTCGCAGCTCGCTGGCTACGCGGGCTAAAGCCCGCGACTACAGTTGCCGCCAGCGGAAGCACGAGCAGGACCAGGAGTGTTCCGTAATGATGAATTTTCATAGCAACCTCAATTCGCCGCTCCCATCACAAAGTCCCAGCGCATCCCGGCTTGCTGCACGATACGGGGAACGTCTTCCTTTATCAGGTAGCCCTTTGAGACGAGTTCGTTCGCGCTTTTCGAGACGAGGTCCAGGTAGTGATCGCGAGTCCCATATCTTTCTTCTACCGAAGGGCGCGGATCATTTGTCTTTTCCCGTTCGGCACGAGTGCGCGGGAACGGTATGAACGATCCGGTCGTCGTGGCCATCACATTCGCGGGTCCGGACCGTTCGTTGTACAGATTCCAACCGGTGTAGGTGGCGAGCGGCACGGCAAGCTCGGGCATGCGGACGCCCGCAGCATCGTTGCCGTCGGCGTCCACTTGTGGAACGAAAACAGGGAATGCCGAACCGAGTGTTGGCGGCTCCTGGCTGGCGACGCCTTTCGTCACGAAGTCGGAACCGTAATCCGCACGATAGGCTTTCTGCGGAGCTGCGGGTACAGTCACGTTTGGAACAGCAGGGAACTTGAGCTTGTCTCGAGCGATCAGCGTGCCGTTGGCGATGCGGGGAACCGCGCTTGGCGGCGGCTCGGTACCATCGGCAATCCAACGATTCATCGAGACCAGCAGTTTGCGCATGGTCCAGCGATAGTCCAGAGGGTTGTTCATTTGCTGGCCGACGCTTCGCGGCGGCGGAAACGGTGCGGGTCCGTGCTGGGCTGCCGCAAACAGGTAAGCGCGGACGTTCGGCATCAATGTGACGTCTTCCTTCCCATCAATCGTCGTGTGAAAAAGCGAGCCGACCCGGCCCCAATATTCGTAGGACGAATTCGTGTACATGATTTTCGGCCTGAACTGCTCTTTCGTCGCGTGACTCAACAGCCCATCCCGGCGGCCCGTGTCCGGATCGAGCTGTGCGGCGTCGGTGAAAGGGAAAACGTTGACGGGATAAAGAAAGTTCGCCCATGGATCTCCATCGCGAGACGGCTGGGCAAAACGAACATTGAAGCTTCCCCGGGCGCTGGCTGCACGTTCGGACATCATTCCATCAAATACTTTTCGATGGGATTCGTCCTCGTTGAATCCGTCATACAGGTAAGTGCGAATGAAGCGGGCGCTTTGAGAAGCGCCATATGCGATCGCGCGCTTCACCGTTCCAGCCGCGATTGAAAGCTCGGGGGCGGAACCATATTTCAGCCGGGAAATCGCATCGCGAACGGCTGCAGAACCAAGGCCGGCGATCGGCGGGTCCTGCGATTTGTAGACAACCTCGTAAATTTTCTTTGCTTCGAAACCCGCCGCCATGCGTACGCTGCGGCCATCGAGTGTGAAATCCCACTGATCTCGAGGGATCGTGCGGCGCGACCCTTCGGCAGAGTCCCGTACTGTAAGGACGTTGGCGGGATCCTTTGGATCGACGACCGCATATGCCATGTGTCCGCGGTCGGCGAGGGATTCCTCCAGGATCTTCTCTGTGGGCTCGAAATCGCTTCTCACCAGACCCCGGATCGGCCGTCCGTCCGGTTCGCGCGCGATGGGCAGATAGGCGCGCAGCGATCCTTCACGAGTCGGGACGTCGAATTGCCAGCCAATCCAGAGCAGCGTGAAGCCCTGTTCCATCAGAAAGCCGTCGCCCACGTCGGACGTCGTTTGTGGGTCGAGACTGCCGGAGGCGAAGTTGAAGAACCCCAGCATGCCCTTGCCTCCGCGGTTGGAGACTTCATAGAGAACCGTTCCGTTTCCATGGCCTGCGTCCTTCGGCTTGATCAAGTAGAAGTCCGACGAGAACTCCACTTTCCCGGACGCGTTCCTGGGTGCCTTGTCGATGTCGACAATGGTCCGGTTCGCGCTGTTTGCAGGATCGACGGCAAAATAGATCTTGCCGGACAACTTCTCGTACCCGCCCACTGAACCGAAGGATTTGCCGGAAAGAAGATCGGCCCGGTTCTTCACTTCAACCCGGACCACTTCGGCGGAGAGCGACGACGCCAAATCGTAGACTACAAGCCGGGAAGACACAAATGAAACCAATCCGTGGGAAGGGACGGTTGAAGATCACTAATCACGAATGTCCATTGGGCATTGGACATTCGTGATTAGTGATTTTCAATACCTCGCTTCTAAGCAGGGAGCTCGATACTCAGCGTCGTGCCCACGTCTTTCTTCGTTTCCATCCAGATTTTGCCTCCGTGGTCTTCGACGATTTTTCGAGCGATCGTGAGACTCATTCCCGTGCTTGTTCCTTTTGGCTTCGTTGTGAAGAAAGGCTCGAAAATTCGTGGGTGCGCTTCAGGCGGGATGCCGCGGCCGTTATCCATAATGTCGATATGGACGCGTTCCGACGCGGAATCGTACGAGCATTGCAGAGTGATCCGTGGATGGCTTTGATGGCCGATAACCGCTTCTTCCGCGTTTTTCAAGATGATCAGAAAAACCTGCTGAATCTCTTCCGGATTGGCCATGACTGCAGGAATTTTCTGAAGGGCATCATTGACCTGAATGCCCGCGTTCGCCTCATGGTAGTTGCGCAGCGCACGAGTCTGCCGCAACGCATCCACCAGGTCCACAGGACGGCGTTCGCGCCTCGGCGCTTCTACAAAGTTCAGAAACGTTCGAACCGTGGCGGCGGACCGGTCGGCGGCCGCTTCGATCTTTTCAATATAGGGACTCATTCGGGTTCGGACATCCGGATCCAACTGCAGTTTAAGAAGTTCGACGTTGCCGAGGACGATGGCAAGAGGATTATGTAACTCGTGCATCACACCGCCAATCAACTCGCCCATGAGCTGCAGACGGTCCAGTTCAACCAATCGCTCCCGGACGCCTTTCAGCTCTTCCTCGAGCTTCTGCCTCTCGATACACCCCCGATGGGCCCAGGCGAGCTCCAGCGCCAGGCCGATATGAGTCGAAATGTCGCGGAGAAATGTCTTGTCGTCGTCGCTAATTGGCCTGGACCGATTCAAAAGTTCAAGTACTCCCACGATCTCTCTTTCGCGGCTGAAGATCGGCAGGCAGAAGATATCTCTCGTGCGGTAGTCCGTTACCGAGTCTACTGCGGGATAAAATCTCCGGTCCGCGTAAGCGTCGGGGACATCCAGGACCTCGCCGGTCTGGGCAACGGTGCCGGCGATACCCACTCCAATGGGAATCCGAATCACGAAATCTCCCACACCCTGGGCCACGACTGACCGCAGAATCCTGGCTTCCCGGTCAACCGTGAAGGCCGTGACCCGGTCCACAGGCACTTCCCGGCGGATGATCTGGAGAATGATTTCAGTTAGTTCGGCAAGGTCGAGCGTGGAACAGAGACACTTCGCAGCTTCCAACATCCGCTGAAGTCGGCCAACATATTCTTGCAAAGTTTGAGGAGAAACTTCTTTTCTTTCCAGACTCATTACGGCCTCTTGCCGGAAGAGAACGAAAGCCGCTATTAGTTGCGCACTAAATTCGTAGCAACTGATCAACCAAATGCGGAGGCAACGCAAATACCAGATTACTCGATTTTGCTGGTCACGACTTCCAGAATCTGTTGTTCGCGGCGCTGGAGCAACTCGCCCTGCCAGTCCACAACCAGAGGATACACGCAAATAACGGCGGCAGATTCCAGCAGGATAAATACGAGGTAGGCCGGAAACCACGTCGACCATCCTGCCCAACTCAGTAGAAACTCGATCCCGAGCGGAATGAGAGTCGGGGACAGAGCCAGCGGAAATAGGAACAGAAATCCCAGGTGAATGAGAATCGCCATACCCTTTGGTTTGGAGGGTTTGATCGAGCCTGGCGCAACCGGGACAGGAGCAAGCATAGAGAGAAAGTTCCAAAGAAGGCAAAACAACAGGTACATCGGAACCGTCTGCGTCAAGGCCGCAAGAAAGTGGTCGACCCGCATCGGATAGATAACTTGCACGGCCACAACCACCGCCGCCGCCAGTCCCAGAACCAGCGGCGCCAGCGCCAGGTTCTTGCCAAGCAATATGTCTCTACGCCGGGCGGGCGCCAGAACATAGGTCCGGAAGCCGCTTCGATCGAAGCCGAATTGGTTCCCGGCCAGTTGCAACAAGGTGGCGAGAATCATGCCGATACCGGCAAAGGCCATCAGCGGACGGAGCAATTCGGGCGGGTCCGAATTGTTTCGCATGAACTGGCAACACGCAGCAACTTTGCTTCAGGCGCCCGCGTCAGGGAGCGGAAGCATGCCAGCGCGATGGCTGATGCCTGCTCGGATAGCCACGGAAGCCGTTTTTCAAGCAAACCGGCGGAAGCCGTCGATGGCCGGGCGGGCGCCGGCAAGGCTGTTGTGCGCGGTTTTCTGGAACCGAACTGTCCCGTATATAACCGCAAAGTCGTCCGGTAAGAACGCGCCAGGCTTGCCCCTCCAATCAGGACCAGCCCAAAAGCGCCCAGCAGCGACGGCAGAACCCTGCCCTCGGCCGCCGTGCTGGCGCCATAGGGAAGCCAGCCGAGCGGAACGACCGTGTTCACCATTGTCGCCGTTTGCTGAATCTCGTCCGGTTGCAGGCCGGCCAGACGTCCACCGAAACGATACTTGCCCCGGACAGACAGGACCTGCCGGCGGTGCTCGTCCTTGTCTATCCGGCCCGCTGCCAGGAGTTGATCGAGCCGGGAAATTTCCTTCTCCATTTCCGCGCGAGCTGCGATGTTGCCTCCGGCCCGCCAAGGCTGGGTCAGCAGATTCGGCAAATTAACGATAAGCACGAAGACGATCGTTGCGATCGAAATGATCGTACGCCTCCGCCGCTTGTTCATCATCAGGGAAGCCAGCCATCCACGGAACTGATAAGTGATGGAGGTGACGGCGACGAAAAATGCCGCCACGAGCGGAAACAAGACGAGCATGGAAGGCCCCCGGGAAACGGTCAACCCAATAGAGAGCCCTATCATTGCCGATAAGGCCACGACTGCAACGGGGCTGAGGATCGACCCCGCATAGTTGATCAGGAAGGCGCCATTGAGGGAAACGGGCAGGTGCAGGAACTTGTCCATCGACAGGATCTCAGACCGCTGCAGTTCGACAAGCAGCTCAATCAGCCACACGAATAAAAAAGCGGCGACGAGCCCATCCCACACAAGCATGAGGATAGCCGGCGGCTGCCTTTCGAGCACGAAGAGGCCGAGCAGCAGGAAGATGACGAACATCACAACTGCCGCGGCAATCCCGCAAGCGAGGAAAAACCTCTGGATCCAAACGCTGGCGCTGCCCGCCCGCTTGTTTTGATTGACGCGCAGACGCCACCGCAACCAGAGGAATGTTCGAAAGTGTTGCCAGTTCATGCGAATGCCCCAAATGTCGTTCCCGAATGTAGTCGCGGGCTTTAGCCCGCGCCGGAGCCCGCGCCCGCGTCCTCGAGCCACGACAGTTTCTGTGTCACCTCGGGATCCGCCCCGACCTTCTCGAGAAAGCGAGCTTCGAGCGAACTGCCCTGGCGAAGCTCATCGAGTGAGCCCTGTTCCACCAGTTTTCCTTTCGCGATGATTCCCACGTGCGTGCACATTCTTTCCACCACGTCGAGGACATGCGAGGTGAGGAAGACTGTCGACCCGCGCTCGACATAGCCGGCCAGCATTTCCCGGATGACGCGAGAGGTGATCGCGTCCACTCCTTCGAAGGGCTCGTCGAGGAACAAAAGATCCGGGTTTGGCAGCAGCGCCGCGGCGAGGGCGAGCTTCTTCTTCATGCCATGAGAGTATTCCAGGGTGAGCTTTTTCTCTTCGTTCTGAAGCCCGAGCAGGGACAGCAATTCATCGATGCGTTTTCGGATGGTATCGTGGGGCAGCAGATACATCCGCCCGATGAAAGTGAGGTGTTCGCGGGCCGTCAGGTTGTCGAACAGCGCCAGATCTTCCGGCACGACGCCAATCATCCTTTTGGCTTCCAGCGCCTGCTTCGGATCGAGCATGTTCTTCCCCAGGACAAGGATCTGTCCATCGGAAGCGGCCAGCAAGCCGGTCAGCATCTTGATCGTTGTGGACTTTCCGGCGCCGTTTGGTCCAAGGAAGCCGTAGAAGGTTCCGCGTTCGACCTGCAAGTCAACGTGGTCCACGGCGCAGAGATTATCGAAGAATCGGGTGAGTTGCCGCGTTTCAATGGCGAGCGTCATGCGGGGTGTATTGAAGCACAAAACGAACGCGGGCTAAAGAAAGGGAAGTAGCCGCCAAAACGCCAATCGTTCGCGTAATTCGCGCCTTGGCGGCTACTTCCCTTTCCGTTCTAGAACAATTCCGTCAGGTGCCGGATCAGTTTCTCGAAATCACCTTTGGAAATATGAAGGGCGGCGGGTTTTCGCTCCAGCGATAACCAATTTCCGCCGCGAAGGATAATCTCGATGAATCCATCCTCGACAGGCTTTTTGCTGCGGATCTGCACGGCGTTCGACACGCCGTCCACTTCGATGACCTTCAGTTCGCAACCGAGATAGGTGATCTTCTCGACGATCGCCTTCGCCTGCTTCTGGAGATCGCCCTTCCGCAGGGACTCGACCTTGACACTTTTCAGGAGCATCCCAAGTTGATCTGTCGCTTCAATGTCGGTAGTAATCTTTACATCATCCATCTGTCTTCCTCTCGCTGTGCTTTTCACCGTCAAAGGTGAACATCTTGCCCTTGCCTTCGACCAAGGTCTTCAGGTGCACCGGCCGCGACCAGATCGGATACAGATTCCTCAGCGTATCCTTGGCGTAATCGATCCGCAGATCGATGCCTTCATGCCGGTGTTCCAGCAGCAATTCGCCGCGGTTTTCAAAATTCCCATCGGTGACATAGATAAACGGCTGTCCGAAGTTCGTCAGCGAAAACAGCAATTTGTGTTTCACGCTTTTCCAGTTGCGATCGGCAATCTCATAAACGCCGCGCTCGGCATTGAAGTGATACGTGAAAAATTTGTGCTCGTGGCAGAACTCCTCCGTGAAGAACGCGTCGATGAAAGTGATGTCGTTGTGAACCCGCCGGGTCTCAAAGATCTTTTCACGGCCCAGGCCGAGGCCGATATCCCATTCGCGTTTGGAGATGTAATCGTCGCACTCGTCGTAATCCTTGCCGAATTTGCCTTTGTTCCAGCGATCCTCGATGTCTTTCCATAGCTCGAAGCCCAGCCGGTACGGATTGATCTGTCCGGGATGAGCCGCAACGGTTCCCGAGTGATGGTCGGCAAAGTCGATCACCTCGGCGTCATTGAGCGCGCGCTCGGTCATGATCTTTGCATGCCAGTAGGTCGCCCAGCCTTCGTTCATGATTTTGGTCTGAGCCTGCGGCGCGAAGTAGTACGCCTCCTCGCGAATCATCCACAGGATGTCGCGCTGCCAGTTTTCGAGCGGGCCGTGTTCGATGAGGAACAGCAGAATGTCTTTCTGCGGCTGTTCGGGGAAACGGCGGCGCCTCTGCCGTTCTTCCTCGAGTTTCTGCTTCTGCTGGTCCATGAACTCCTTCGGATTGATGAAGTCGTCCATGTATTCGCTCGACGCGATCTTCTTGATGATGATCGGTTCTTCCGTCCCTTCACGGGGCTTCGCCTTGCGCTCGATGAACACCGAATGATGATCGATGAGGTCGTCGATCGACAGGCAGATATCGATGAAACTTTCGACGGCGTCCAGGCCGTACTTGTCGATGTATTTCCTCACCTTCGTGGCGTGGTTCGCCATGGTGTCCATCATTTTGCGATTCGTCTTCGAGAACCAGATGTTGTTCTTGAAGAAGTCGCAGTGCCCGTACACATGGGCCATCACGAGTTTCTGATCGACCAGGTGATTGCACTCGAGCAGATACGCGTAGCACGGGTCGTTGTTGATGACCATCTCGTAGATCTTGTGCAGACCGTACGCGTAGCTCTTGTTGAGCCGCTCGTATTCCATGCCGAACTTCCAGTGGGGATAGCGATTCGGAAACCCACCGTAGGCGGCCACCATGTTCATCTCTTCGAAATCGAGGATTTCGAAGAACGTTTCGTAGAAGTCCAGGCCGTACTCGCGCGCATGCTCTTCGATTTCACGATTGAGCCGCGTCAGTTCCGGTGTAAGGCTCTGCCTCCGGCTTTGAACGGTCAGCGACATGCTTTACTTGCCCTTTCCCAGAAAATCTTTAATCGACTGGTAGATGTCTTCCCTGTTCTCGATACGCGAGGTGACGAGGTTATCGGCATCCGCAATGTTATTTTCGAGCTCTCGAATGAACTGTCCGCTTCCGTACGTGCTCTCGACCTGGCCGTAACCGAAAAGGTTCACTCTGGGCAGGAGATTGGTTTTCAAAAGATTGATGCAGCGATCCGTGTCGCCTCCGGACCAGTTGTCCCCGTCGGAGAAGTGGAAGATATAAATGTTCCAGAGGTCCTGAGGGTATTCTTCGTCGATGATCTTGAGGCACAGCTCGTAGGCGGAAGAGATCACCGTGCCGCCGCTTTCGCGGGTGTGGAAGAACGTTTCGGCATCGACTTCCTGCGCGACCGCATCGTGAATGATGTAGCGGGTCACGACGCCGTTGTAGTTGGTCTGGATCCAGGTGTCGATCCAGAAGGATTCGACGCGCACGATATCCTTCTGCTCGTCGCCCATCGAGCCGGACACGTCCATCATATAAAGGATGAGGGCATTGCTCTCGGGCCGCTGTTTGGTTTTCCAGGACAGGTAACGTTTGTCCTCGTGTATGGGAACGATGTACGGATTGAGCGGATCGTAGGTGCCGGCCGTGATCTGACGCTTCAGCGCTTCTTTGTATGTACGCTTGAAATGCCGCAGCGACTCGGGCCCGACTTTCGAAATCTGCGAATAACGATCGCGCTCGGTCCTCAGGCGCGCGCTGCCTTTGGGTTGGATTCGGGGCAGTTCC
>QHXD01000749.1 GCA_003223895.1 Acidobacteriota bacterium | reverse complement strand
ACGGGGTTCAGGTGGTTTTAAGCGGACACGAGCACAGCTATCAGCGAAGTCATCCGATGAGGAAGGGAAACATCGTTGCTCCCAACTCAGGAATCAATTATTTCGTGGCAGGCGGGGGCGGGGCGCTTCTTTATCCGGTTTACAGGCGGCCCGAAGTGGCCTTCGGTGAATCCGAGCACCACTACCTGCGGGTCGAAGTGCGTGGGTCCCGCATGGATGTGCATGCGATTCGTTACGATGGAACCGAGATCGAAACTACCACTTTGACCCCGAGACCGATGTTCACGGACGACCTGAACATCAAACCTGTCTCGTTCCAACCCGCGCCGGTTGCCGGAGCGCTCGTGCGGATAGTGGGCCGTTCCCTCTCGACCGAGGACTCCACTTTCTGCAGTTCGGCGCTTCCCGATGAAATGTTCGGCACAAGCGTCACGATCAACGATCGACCCCTTTCCCTCGTTTACGTTTCCAACACCCAGGTCTTCGCCCAGCTTCCTTTCACCGTAGACGGAAACATCACCGTCAAAGTAACCACCCCCAACGGTACAGCCGTCACCTCAGTCTAGACTTCGCCTAAAGCGAACGGCAGCGGCCGCGGCGTTCGAGATCGTCGAAGTAGTCGGCGAATTTCGGCCGGAGATCCTGGTTCAGGGTATTGGAACAGAATTCGATGAATCCGGCAGTTGGGGGGCCGAGCTTTGCGGAAGAGCCGTTCAGCCGGTAGCTGACGGCGGCTTTGGGAGCGAAACGAAAAACTTCCGTGAGCCACTTTTTGGGCAACCCGGCGAGGGCGCCAAAAGCGAAACCGGTTTCCAGGTAAGGCACCGCGACCACGCATTTCCCTTGTTCGAGAGCCGGAAGAATCTGCCAGCGCAAGCGGAAGAAAATATCCGCCGCGTACAACAGCACGAGCGTTCGGGGAGAAGGATGCTCGCCGACCTCCAGGCCATGCATTTCGAAAAAGATTGCAGACGAATCCCACGTGGAGATGCCATTCTGGCCGTGGTGTTGTTTCAGGACTTTCTTTGCTGCGGGCACCACGTCCCGTCCATCGATCACATCAAGGCTGAAAAGCTGGCCCGTTGACGGGACACTAGTGGCCAAGGACCACCTCGCAAGCCTGCGGCGCCGTTCGCGCCCAGTCGCAGAGGGCTTCCTCATTCCACTCGGGCCACGGACGTTCGCGCGATTTCTGAAACAGGCGCCTGAGGGTGATGTGCTGGTCGTAAATCGGAGCCTCGGCGTCGATCTTGATGAATTTGAAGATCACGGCCAGTGCCTCGTATTCCTGAATGACACGGCTGATGAACTGATGATAGCTCTGAAACGGGTCGTCGATCCTGGTCACATCCTGACCCGCCTCGTAATACTTCGGCGAGCGGGTCGCCGCGATGCGCTTGCCGCTCGTCTCCGGCGAGACCGAAAAATAGAAGACGATGTCCGGCCAGTACAACGGCGAGTAAATGTGGAACAGCCAATCCAACTCCAGGCCGCGAGCGGCATCACGCGCCAGCGCCGTGAAGAGAAATCTGTCGGCCACGACCATCTTGCCCTGGACCAGCGCGGGAATGACTTCGTTCTCCAGACGATGGCGGAAATCGGCGGCATGCAGCAGGCAGAATTCTTCCTGATTGATCGAGCGGGCATTTTTGCGGGTCTTGATGATGGGCTTGATCAGCTTCGATGAATTCCACTTGGTGGTGGTGACGTCGTACCCTTCACCGATGAGCCAGTCCTTAAATAGCTTTCGCTGTGTCGTTTTGCCCGAGCCGTCCGGTCCTTCGAAAGCGATCAGAAGACCTCGATTTTTCCCTTGTTTTCGAATCTGATCACACAACCGTTTCGCCAGGTCGGTCATTTGGGCGGACAATATACAAGAGTAAGTAGTGATGGCACAACGCAGAAACTCCGCTGAAGGAATTGAACGCCTGCTCCGCGACCGGATCGTCATCCTCGACGGGCCCATCGGAACGATGGTCCAGGCCCTGAAGCTCGATGAGGAGGCATATCGCGGCCACTTCACGGATCATCCGGCCGACCTCAGAGGAAACATCGACCTGCTGACGCTAACCCAGCCGGGAATCATCAAGAACATCCATCGGCAGTATCTGGAAGCCGGCGCGGACATCATCGAAACCAACACGTTCAACTCGAATGCCATCTCGATGTCCGTCTACAAGATGCAACCGATGGTTTATGAGCTGAACTTTGCGGCGGCGAAACTCGCGCGCAGCGTTGCGGACGAGTTCATGATGCGAAATCCGGGGCAGCCAAAGTTCGTTGCAGGCTCAGTGGGACCCACAAATCGCACCGCGTCGATGTCGCCGGATGTGAACAATCCCGCATTCCGGGCGGCAACCTTCGATGCGCTCGTCGCTGCCTACTACGACCAGACGAGCGGCCTGATGGACGGCGGCGTTGATCTCCTCCTGGCTGAAACGATCTTCGATACCATCAACGGGAAAGCCGCGCTCTATGCCTTCGAAAAGTATTTTCTGGAAACCGGCCACCGCGTCCCCTTGATGGCCTCCGTCACGATCACCGATAACAGCGGCCGCACGCTTTCGGGACAGACGATCGAAGCCTTCTGGAACTCGGTGTCGCATGCCAGGCTTCTGTCGGTGGGCATCAATTGCGCGCTTGGTGGACAACAGATGCGTCCTTATATCGAGGAGCTTTCGCGCGTCGCGCCGGTGTTTCTTAGTTGCCATCCGAACGCGGGCCTGCCAAACG
>QHXD01000097.1 GCA_003223895.1 Acidobacteriota bacterium | reverse complement strand
CATTGATGCGCCGTTCGCGTAATTGGCTAATTCGCGGCCAGTCCCCCCGTTTTTTTAATGAATTCGGTAGATGGGGTCGACTTTTGAGGACGACAGGTTGGTAACCACGTCAATGCGGTGGAGCAAATGGCTGGCCAGTTCCTCGAAGTTTTCAACCTCGCAGATCCTGTCCATCTCATCGATGATTCTGTTCAGGACGGACTCGATCTCCTCATACGTTTTTTCCTGAAAGAACGGACGCTGGCACTCCAGCCGGCACCTGTGGCGCAGGAACTCTTCCTTGTAGAAATCGGCTATTCGCTTCCGTTTGCTCTCTTCGGCTTCCATGAAGGGCGGCACTATAACTCTAATTCCACTAACCCGCAAGCTTCTTTCTGAGAAGGTCGTTTACCGCCTGCGGGTTCGCGCGTCCTCCTGTAGCTTTCATCACCTGACCCACAAAGAAACCCAATGTTCCCGTCTTGCCGGCCCGATACTGTTCAACCGACTTCGGGTTTTCTTCAATCACTTTGTCGACAATCTTCTCGATTTCTCCGGTGTCCGAAATCTGAATCAGTCCCTGTTCTTCGATAATCTGCTGCGCCTGCCTGCCGGTTTTGTACATCTCTTCCAAGACGGTCTTCGCAATTTTCCCGGAGATCGTTCCCTTTTCCACGAGCGCTATCATTTCGGTCAACATCTTCGGGCTTACAGGCGATTCTGAAAGATCCTTCAAGTCCGCATTGCTGTCTTTGTAGAAGCGGAGAAGGTCGCCCATGATCCAGTTGGCGGCAATCTTCGGTTGCCCGCTCAGCCCTGCGGTTTCCTCGAAGAATTCGGCGAGCGCCCGCGTGGCCGTCAGGACGCCGGCATCGTACTCGGACAGCGCGTATTCCTTGATAAAACGTCTGCGCCGCGATTCGGGCAGCTCAGGCATCGAACGGTCTGTTGTCCTGATCCATTCGCTGTCAACCACGAGCAGCGGCAGATCGGGGTCCGGGAAATAGCGGTAGTCATGCGCTTCTTCCTTGCTGCGCATGGGGACGGTGCGGTCCTCGGCGCTGTTCCACAGCCTGGTTTCCTGGACCACGCGACCTCCGCCCTCAATGACGTCGATTTGCCGTTCGACTTCGTAGTCGATGGCTTTTTGAACAAATCTGAACGAATTGATGTTCTTGAGCTCGGTGCGCGTGCCGAATTTCGAATCGCCGGCTTTGCGAACGGAAACGTTGGCATCGCAACGAAGGCTGCCCTCTTCCATGTTTCCATCGCAGACTTCCAAAAACTCGAGGATCTGTTTCAGCCGCGCGAGGTAATCGTAGGCTTCGGCAGACGAGCGGATGTCCGGGTCCGTCACGATTTCGATAAGCGGCACGCCGCTGCGATTGAAATCCAGGTAAGTGTTGCGGCCGGAATCCGGAAAACCTTCGTGCAACGACTTGCCGGCATCCTCTTCCATATGGATGCGCTGCACGCCGATCTTCTTGTGATTCCCATCGACGAATATCTCGATGAAGCCGTGCTGAGCCAGGGGCCGGTCATACTGTGAAATCTGGTAACCCTTGGGAAGGTCCGGATAGAAGTAGTTCTTTCTCGCCCACTGCGACTCCAGGTTGACCTTGCAGTTCAAGCCCAGCGCTGCTTTCACCGCCATCGTGACGGCTACACGATTCAAGACGGGCAGAGCTCCGGGCAGGCCAAGACACACAGGGCACGTGTTGATATTCGGGGCTTCCCCGAACTTCGTCGAACACGAGCAGAACAACTTGGAATTCGTCAGAAGCTGGCAGTGACACTCCAGCCCGATTACTGCTTCATAATTGCGCGTCATATCTGACAGAGGGCGCGGGCTAAAGCCCGCGACTACATTTAGGTCGAGACATATTGCCGATGTAGTCGCGGGCTTTAGACCGCGTCCCTTCCCCAGCGAATCATGAATTTAACATATTTAGGGCAAGGACCGGGTTCGACAGGAAGTGGAGATGGATGTAGGACGCCACGCCATTGGGTAACAGAAAGCCCTCCGGGTACTGGCGGCTCCCCTGACGAACCTCATAAGCTGGAGCATCTGGGATGCCTTTCAAGCGAGAGTAATGAAACTGGTGCCCACGGGCCGTGATGCCGCTCGGACCGAGGATGGAAGGGAACTTTGTCGTGATCTCACAATAGCCGAAGTCCACGAGCTGGCCGGTCATTTCGATCTTCGCTGGAAGAATCCCTGCCATCTGCGCGCCATCGATGGATTCCGCCAGATACATCAGGCCTCCGCATTCCGCATAGAATCTCTTCCCGGATTCGATGAATCGCCGGACGGATTCACGCATCGATACGTTCGCTTCAAGCTCATTGCGATACAGCTCCGGGTATCCGCCGCCAATGTATAGAAAATCCGCTTCCGGCATATGCGCATCCCTAAGCGGTGAGAATTCAATGATCCGGGCGCCCGCTCGCTCCAGCTCGAATCGATTGGCGTGGTAGTAGAACGAGAACGCCTTGTCGTGCGCCAGCGCCACACGCTTCCGAAGCGCCGGAGCGTTTTCAGGGATGGGAGCGGGCAAAGTTCTGGAGGATAGTACGTTGAGCAGCCCGTCGATGTTGATGTGCTTCTGGAAAAACTCACCGATGGCGGCAATGCGGGCAACGGTCAGCGCTTCTTGTGCCGTATACAGACCCAGATGACGTTCCGGAATTTCGATCGAGGCATCAAAGGGCAGCCAGCCGAGAACAGGCGTCCCGATCACGGCGTCCGCGAGAATGCGGTAATGTCCTTCTCCGGCGACCCGATTGAAAATGATCCCGCAGATTTTGATGCCGGGATCAAACTGCCGAAGCCCATGCACGATTGCGCCTGCCGTCCGGGCCAGTGGGTGCGCATCAATCACGAGGATCACCGGCACATCAAGCCAGCCTGCCATCTCGGCGGCGCTGCCGCTGGCGGATTTCCCGTCGATACCGTCGTACAAGCCCATCATGCCTTCAATCACGGCGACCTCTTTTCCAGCCGTTGCCCGCGCGAACAGCCATTCGTTGGCCTCCCGGGAGAGCATCCAGCCGTCGAGGTTGTGAGACTCGACGCCTGCGGCAATCTCATGCAGACCGGTATCGATGAAGTCCGGACCGACTTTGAACGGTTGCACGGCAATCCCACGCTTTCTTAATGCGGCAAGCAGCCCCAGGGTGACGGTAGTCTTGCCGGAACCTGTCATGGGCGCCGAAATGAGGCATGCCTTCATGGTGCTAGAATAGCGTTTTTGGGGGACGAGTGATCAAAACCATCGAGTGGACCGACGAAGGCGTGAAGATGATCGACCAGCGGAAGCTTCCGACCGTCGAGGAATATCCCGTCTTCAAGACCTACGAAGAAGTTGCGGAAGCGATTCGCTCCATGGTGATTCGAGGCGCTCCTGCCATCGGCGTTGCGGCAGCCATGGGTGTGGCCCTCGGTGTTCGGGATTCGAAGGCGAAGAACCTTGAAGGACTTCGAAGCGACTTCGAGCAGATCACTAAAGTGCTCGCCTCCACCCGTCCCACCGCCGTGAATCTGTTTTGGGCCATCGAGCGAATGAAACGCCTATTTAAGGAACTTGCGGACGACGACGCCGATCGACGGACGATCGCCGACCAGCTCATCCAGGAAGCGCTCGCGATTCAGACCGAAGACATCGAAAACAACAAGCGCATGGGCCGCTTCGGCCAGCAACTGCTCCCAGATTCGGGAACCGTGCTGACTCATTGCAATGCGGGCGCGCTCGCGACGGCGGGCTATGGAACCGCCCTCGGTGTCATTCGTGCCGCGGTTGAGAGCGGCAAGCACCTCCGCGTGGTCGCCGACGAAACGCGGCCTTTTCTGCAGGGCGCGCGGCTGACGGCCTGGGAACTCTGGAAGGACGACATCGACGTCCGGGTTATTGCCGACAACATGGCCGGTACATTCATGCATCAGGGCCTGATCGATGCCGTCATCGTCGGCGCCGACAGGATCGCGGCCAACGGTGACGTGGCGAACAAGATAGGGACATATCCCCTGGCGGTTCTGGCAAAACAGCACGACATTCCGTTTTACGTCGCTGCGCCCTTTTCGACACTGGACCTGAAGATTCCCGATGGCTCGCACATTCCAATCGAACAGCGCGATGCGAAAGAGGTGACACACATCGGCGGCGTGCGGATCGTGCCGGACGGTGTTTCGGTTTTCAACCCGGCCTTCGACGTCACGCCGAATGAGTTTGTGACTGCGATCATCACGGACCGGGGCGTTGCGCTGCCGCCTTACCTGCAGAGTCTGGACAGGCTCAGAGTGGCGGGACCGGCCGGTCGGCCCGACGCTAAGAAGGATTCGTGATGCTCGTCCTCGGGATCGAAACCTCCTGCGATGAGACCGCTGCAGCAATCGTCAGGGACGGTAAGGAAATCCTCTCTAACGTTATTTACTCGCAAGTAAAGACACACACTCCCTATGGCGGTGTTGTGCCGGAGCTGGCCTCGCGTGAGCACCTGCTCAAAATCCGTCCCATCGTGGATCAGGCGTTCTCGGACGCCGGGATGACGTTGGACGACATCGACGGAATCGCGGCAACATCGGGTCCGGGCCTGATTGGCTCGCTACTGGTGGGTCTGACCTATGCGAAGGCCCTCGCTTTCTCGAAACACAAACCGCTTGCTGCGGTGAACCACATCGAAGGCCACATCTATTCGGTTTCTTTCGAGCATCCAGAGGTGGAGTTTCCGGCTCTGGGCCTTGTTGTGTCGGGTGGTCATACAAACCTTTTCTGGATCGAATCTGCATCCGGGGACTTCAGCAATCTGCACTACAAGCTTGTGGGCAGAACGCGAGACGACGCAGCCGGCGAAGCCTACGACAAGGTAGCGAAACTTCTTGGTCTTCCGTACCCCGGAGGCCCGATCATCGATCGTCTCGCCAAGACCGGCAACCGTGAGGCAATCCCGTTTTCAATCGCGAAGATCTCCGATCGTTCCCTGGACTTCAGCTTCAGCGGCGTCAAGACAGCAGTGCTGCGGATGGTGAAGGAAAACGAGAAACTGAAGGAAGATCCTCTTCGGCTCGCTCTGCTGGCAGGATTTCAGGAAGCTGTCGTGAATATGCTCTGGTCCACGACGGCCAGGGCCGTCACTCTCCTGAGCCCCCGCTCCATAATGCTTTCCGGAGGTGTGGCGGCAAACAGCCGGTTGCGGGAAGTCTTCGCCGAGCGAACCGCCGAAGCCGGCTTGAAGCTTTATTATCCGAAACCGATTCTCACCACGGACAACGCGGCCATGATTGCCGCTGCCGGTACTGCGAAACTGATGCGCGGGGAAATCGCGGCGATCGACGTCAACGCTGATCCGAATTTGCGGCTGGCAGTGGCTGAGCGGGATTTTCCGGCTAAAAGGTGGAAGTAGGAAACCCAAAGAAATGACAATTGACTGTTGACCATTGACTATTGACCAATTTCTGGGGGAAATGGTCAATAATCAATGGTCAACAGTCAATTGTCATTTCTACGGTACTCCAGCTGGTCCCTGGATGTGATGCACATCCTGGTTGTTTTCCTGGCAGATGTACTCCATGAGTTCTTCTCCAGGCCTCAGGCGTGCGGTAAAGTTCAGCTTGATAGTAACCTCGTTGACCAGCGTTCCCATGTCCTTTCGCGTCCAGCGTTCGATGGTGTGAAGCTTTTCCGTATGCGGGTGGCCGCGAAAATCGAACCAGAACTTGTCATTGAATCCGACCGTGTCGATCACCAGCGTGTTGCCTTCCCATCGCCCGACCGAATGTCCATACCACGTCGGGTCCGGATCCTCTGGATGCTTCCGGCCATCCATGAAGATCTGGCGGTAGCTGTGAATGTTGCCCTCGAACAGGAAGAAGATGTGCGTCGGAGTTTGAATGATCCTCCACGGATAGGGCGCGATTCGCGGGATTCCCGTCGGCAGGCAGTTCGCCTCGGGATCGTCCTTCGACTGCCTCGCTTCCATGATCTTTTGGGCTGCGGGCAGCAGAGGAATCGTTTCGCCCTTCGCGAGACCCATTTCCAGATCACCGACAGGACCGCCGCCATTCCAGACTCCGGACAGGTCTGGTTTCCCATCCGGAAGCCGGGGTGCCGGCCCGGTTGGCACGGCAGGCCCGCGTTGCAGCCCGCCGGCCCCGGCAGGCGATGTTGCAACCCCCGGCGCGTTTAGGGTGGATCGTTGTTGGGCTGACGAGGTTGCCACGAGCGAAATGAATGCCAGGATGGCAAGCGCGAAAGCCACACCGACCAGGTGCTTTTTCACGGCAGTTCTCCTCTTCTATTGGTTATTGGTTCGGAGCATTTCCGCCCTGTAAGCCGGCAAACACCCGCCTGCCATCGGCAAGCGTAACAACTTTCGCGTTGGCCATCTTTGCGCCGTCTTTAGCCGCGGACCCCTCGACCGTCACCATATCCCCGATCCCCAGGGATCTCCGGGTCCAGCCGTTCCGGACCAGCACGTTCGGACTTGCCAGTTCGAGGTTCCAGTTGGTCACATTGCCCTTCTCGTCTGTCACATCGATATAGAAGCGCGCATGCGGATTCGTCCAGTCAACTTGTGTCACTTTGCCTTTCAGCGTGACCGGTTTCTTGGCGTCGTACTCGGCCGCAAACGCGTGATGAGCAAAAACCGGCACTGCCGATGCCAGAAGGCTGATAGCTGCTACTAAAACAACGAGCTTAGCTCGCATGGAATTACCTCCGTTGTAGGGAATATTTCGCCGTGTGTTCATGGATTGAACAAAGCGAGTCTACTTCAATGGCCGGTCCGGTCGCCACCGAAAAGCATCGATTCAGGCGCCTGTGGCGCGCTGCCGGATGGCGCGTAACCAGCTTCTGCGGATGATCGCGCTTCCGGGATAGATGAGCCGCCAGTATGCTGCAAATCGACGGCGGGCCGAGGGGCTGTTGGCGAAAACCCGGGTCTCTGTTGAGACGAACGATCCAGTCCCTCCATCAGAGCTAACGACAAAATTCATGGTGGCCAGGGCGAATCCCGCGGGCAAAGTCCGCTGAAACACTTGCGGTGTCAATGGCCCTCGCGTGCCCGGAGGTGCCACAACAACGGTGCCGACAACCAGTTCCTTCGGAAAGTCGTCGGCAAGGCTCACGAAGCCGCCTTGCAGGGCGATGTCGATCAATGACTCATTGCGAGATCCGGCGTCGAGGATGCTCTTCGGAAGCGGCCGGCCGCCGCGGCGGATCCAGGTCAGCGTGCCGAACAGGAAGATCTCGTCCGCTCGCACATGTTTGATCGCGTCATACACCCGCGCCGGAGAGGCCGCGATCCGGATCGTGTGGAGTTCGTTGAACTGCCACACCGGGGCGAATTCATCGAGCCGCGTTTCCACACGCCTGATCCGCGACTCTGAGGCGGGAAGCGCCAGGCCGATTGCAGCCAGGGCCAGTCCTCCACCGGCCACAGCAAGAGCGTGCAGGCGCGTCGAGATTCCCGGCAGCCGGGGCGGCTTCACAAGGAAGATCAGTCCGGCAAACGCGATCACGAGTCCGAAGTACACAACCATCGAGCCACGCATTCAAACCCTCCTCAGCTACTCCCGCGGCGCGGCTTCGACAATATCATTGACAGATAAAAAACGGCCCTCGAACGACAGTGGCACAGGCTTCGCTTTACGAGGTGACTCAGCGGTCTCCGCCCCGATGTGCAGATGTGGTTCCCGCGTATTTCCGGAATTTCCCACTCGTCCGACAGGCTGTCCGGCCGCAATCTTCTCACCTGCGGCCACAACAACGCTTCCACCGCGCAAATGCGCCAGCAGGATTCTCACGGCCCCGCAGCGCAGCAGAACATGGTTGCCGGGAGGGTGCTCCCAATCCATGACTCCAGGCGGATTGTCGGGCAGATCGTCTTCCACCAGTTCTACAGTCCCTGAACACGGGCTCTGAACGGCGGCGTTGAAGATGGCATAGCCGGTCAGGTTCGCCGGAGCCAGGCTTTGCGCGCGGCTCCCGAACGCATTCAGTTTCACAATATCCAGCGCAAGTCTGTCGGATGGGAACCAGTGATGGAATGAGTTGAGCACCAGGCTATTGCCACCCTGAAGGACGGCGTACTTCCCCGGCTCCAATGGAAAGCGGAGATCCATCGTGCCCGGCGGCGCGACGCGGCCGGCCCCAGCATCCGCGAGCACGATGGCAAAGAAGAACGCCGTGCCATATTGCCACGTCCTTCGATGCCCGGAGATGTCCGCCCACTTGGCATCTGGGGCGCTGCGTATTGCTCGATACACAGCGGCGATCAGCACGCCGCCGAGGGCCAGCAGTATCGCAGGCCGAAGATAAACGCTCAGCAGCCCAGGTCCCGACGAGCAGCGCAGAACCGGTCGCCGTCCCGACGGCCGCCACCGCCCCGGCCAGCTCGCGCCAACCTCGGATTCGCGCCCGCCCCAGCCACAGAATCGGCCCAACGGCAAAGCTGAGCGTCAGTGCCGCAAACACTGCCATAACCACGATCATTCTCCAATCGAGCGAGCGGCGATTTTACTTCGGAACGGTCCATGCCGCATTGGCCTTGACCACGGCTCAAGGTGCGAGACAATGGCAGATTGATCCAAAGAAAAGGAACAACGCAATGCCGACGTTAATTGCAGGTCCTTCTATTATTCAAGCGGCGGGTACCAAGCCTAAACGGATCGAGGAGTATGCGGGCCGGGTCAATTCCGGCCATTCCGGGGTGAGCGTAGCTCGCATGGTTTCACCCGAAGGTTGGCAGGAGCCGGGACAACAGCCGGAATTCGAGGAAATCACCGTTGTGCTCAAGGGAATGCTGAGGGTTGAACATAAAGGTGGGATACTCGATGTCCGCGCTGGCCAGGCAGTGATCGCGCACCCTGGAGAGTGGGTCCGCTATAGCACGCCCGAGCCCGCCGGCGCGGAATACGTGGCTATCTGCCTTCCTGCGTTCTCGATGGAGACGGTTCACAGGGACGAATAGCCCGCTCCGCCGTCGCTCCGAGCGTCGTGGCCGAAAGAAAAAGTGACGTCGGCCTCGCTCCAAGTGACGCGGGCGAAGGAAAAAGAGTGATGGGCCTCACAAAGAGTGACGTCGGCCTCACTCCGAGGGACGCGGGCGAAGGAAAAAGAGTGATGGGCCTCACAAAGAGTGACGTCGGCCTCACTCCGAGGGACGCGGGCGAAGGAAAAAGGGAGGCGGGCCTCACAAAAAGGGACGCTCGCCTCACTCCGAGGGACGCGAGCGAAGGAAAAAGGGAGGCGGGCCTCACAAAAAAGGGACGCTCGCCTCACTCCGAGGGACGCGGGCCAAGGAAAAAGGGAGGCGGGCCTCACAAAAAGGGACGCTCGCCTCACTCCGAGGGACGCGGGCGAAGGAAAAAGGGAGGCGGGCCTCACAAAAAGGGACGCCCGCCTCACTCCGAGTGTCGCGGATGAAGGAAAAAGATATGCGGGCGTCGCAAAAAGTAACGCCCATGTCACTCCGAGTGTCGCTCTTGACACTCTGAGGCTCGACGGACGTTGAGGCAGGGTGTGCATTAAACCATATTGTGGCCAGCACCATGTTTTCCCGGCATTTCAGCATCTGGATTGTCTCGCCGCCCGGTTATCTGCATAGCCGTTGCTTCGAGGAAGTGGCGCTGAGCCTGCAAGCGGCGTTTGCGATGCTGGGTTTCGATGCCCCCATCGTTACCGATCCCGCGCGGATTCGCGATTGGGGACTCGTGCTGGGCACCAATCTTTTGCCGGCGATGTCCATTGAGCTGCCTCCGCACCTGATCCTCTACAATCTGGAGCAGATACAAAAGGATTCCGCATGGCTGAAGCCCGCTTACATCGATCTGCTCAGGCGCTATCCGGTGTGGGATTACAGCGACCGCAATATCGGTGCGCTCAGGGAACTATATGGCATTACCAATGTGGCGCTGTGCGGCATCGGCTATATGCCTGTGCTTTCCCGTGTCGCTCCGACGGTGGAAGATATTGACGTTCTATTCATTGGCTCCATGAACCGCAGGCGCAAGGCTGTGCTGGAAGAGATTGCCGGCCACGGGAAAAATGTGTCGGCGGCGTATAACACTTACGGCGAGCATCGCGACGGCGTGATCGCGCGGGCGAAGCTGATGCTCAATCTGCATTTCTACG
The DNA here is from genome assembly GCA_003223895.1 of Acidobacteriota bacterium. GTDB lineage: Bacteria > Acidobacteriota > Terriglobia > 20CM-2-55-15 > 20CM-2-55-15 > 20CM-2-55-15. The sequence goes on along the minus strand of QHXD01000097.1, from coordinate 8,935 downwards.
AGGCGCAGGTATTTGAGATCGTACGTGTTTCGTACCTGTTGGCGAATCGTAAATGTGTCGTTTCGGAAACAGGCCAGGACGAAGCCCTGGAAGCGCCGCTGCGTGAGGGCGTCGCCTTTGTACCTTATGGGCGTCTTAGTGCGGCCTGCCTGCAATTGTTACAAGACAACGAAGAGCGCGCCCGGCTGGCCGAGGCAGGTTTTGAAAGTTTCCGTGCCTGCTCGCAGGTGGCGATGTTGAAAAACGCGCTGGCTGCGCAGTTTCACGAGTAACTCAGCCCGCCCGGCGGGTCCGGTTGAATTCCCTCAGCGCTCGCAGGTCCTGATCGGACAGGACGATTTTTTCGAGAGAGACTTTCATGGAATCGACGGTCCTCGGCGTCCGCAGAATCAGATCATTTGGCTGCCCGGCGCCAGCCATTGCCTGCCCGATGGGGCTGAACATGAATTCAAGACTCCGCACGTTGAAGCGATGCGTCGTCCAGCCGAGATACCAGAACCAGTCGGTATAATATAGCCAACTGCGTTCATTGAAGGCGCGTACATGCGTCGGGTCCTGCCATGCGCCATAGGATAAGTCGTAAGGCACAAGGATATTGAACACACCACCGGTACGCAGCAAGTTGAGGCAGTTGGTCATGGTGGTGACAAGATCGGCTACGTGCTCGAGCACGTCAGTCGCGATGATTTCATCAAAGCTGTCATTTGCGACGGTTACGTCGCCAAAGCGTTTGGTAGTAAACGTCCGGCTGCCGTTTTGCAAAAAGACGCCACTGATATCGGCCACGATATCCGGCGACCAGTAGTCGTTGATATCGATGTTGAGATAGTCCCTTCGGTAATCCTTGCCGCTGCCAAGGTTGATTTTTTTCGGGATGACCATAAACAGGTACCAATATTCATTCTAATTTGGGGTAATTCGGGGACAGACGTATAAATCACCTAATTAGCGCTCAAAAGGTAGTTTCCTGCTAATTAGGTGATTTATACGTCTGTCCCCGAATTACCCCAAACTGCAGGAATCGAGATTGCCGCCGGCGCTTTTCGCCGGGTGTGGCGGTCCCACATGGCCCGATATGCGGCTTCCAGATGGCGGGCAAACCGGGCGGCATCGAACAGAGGAGAAGTGCGGCGTCTTTCCTGCACCTTCGTTTTCAGCCCGGCCAAGATCTCCGCATCCTCGGCCAGTTCTCGCGCCTTCCGTTCGTAGTCTTCCAAATTGTGCGTTATCAGCTCAGGCAGTCCCATCGTCTGCAGCAGGCTCCCTGCCACGCGCGACACAAACGTTTCTCCCGCGCAAGTCAACACTGGGACACCGGACCAGAGTGCGTCGCTCGTGGTTGTGTGACCGTTGCAGGGCAGGGTGTCCAACACGAGATCCGCCAGCGCGAGCCGTCCAAGATGGGCGGCCAGGGAGACCCTCGGAGCGAAGATCAGCGTTCGCGGATCGACACCTCGGAGGTGGGCTTCGCGCCGAAGGTTGTCCGGTGCCCATTGGTTCGATGCGAGCAGCCACAGCACACTTCCTTGCACCGACTGCAACAGCCGCATCCAGATGTCGAAGATGGTGGGAGTGATCTTGTAGGTTTCGTTGAACGAGCAGAAGACCATGCCGGTCTCGGGCAGACCAGCCTCCGTGCGCGTCGGCGCCGGGCCAATTACGCGGTGAGGATCATTAGGCTGGTAACAATCCGGCAGATGGATAATGTGCTCGTCGTAGAAACGGAAATGTTCGTCCGGCACGACAAAACGATCGGCAATCAGGTAATCCACCATGCCGGTGCCCATCGTGCCCGGATAGCCGAGAAACTGGGCCTGGATCGGCGCCGGCCGATACGTGAGAATGCCGGTTCTCGCATGCTGCGTATAGCCCTTCAGGTCAACGAGGATATCGATACCGTCGGCCTGGATGCCGGCAGCTGCTTTCTGATCTGACAGCGCCCCGATCTCCACGAAACGGCTACAGGCCGATTGCAGCCGCCGGCTCATCGGACTGGCGTCATCCGGCCCGTACGAATAAGCAACGATCTCAAACGCCTCCCGATCGTGCGATTCGAGAAGGCCCGCAATGAGATAAGCCGTGGCGTGGTTGTGAAAATCAGCCGAAATATAACCAATGCGGAGACGAGACATAACGGTGCGGGCCGAAGCGGCAGACGCCACCTGGCTCGCCCGAAGCAATCGTTTATGGGATACCCATTGGCGTGCGCAGCGCTGTTGCTCCGCCGCGGACGTGTCCGAGACCACTATGCTGAAAGGTGGGATTCCTTTCGAGAGTGGAGCGTCCGTCATGATGGCATGCCGCAAGGCAGCCACACGCGGGGCGAGGTCATCCCACCAGCAAAGCTGCCGCATCAGGTGCACGATCTGTCCAGCGGCACTGCCCCAGTCCGGTTTCAGCCGCAAGGCGTCCTGGTAAGCCGCGAGCGCTTCTTCCAGCCGCTCCTGTTCGTGCAGAACGGCGCCGAGATTCGAATAGGCCTCCCGGAAATCCGGCTTCAGCTTCACGGCGGCACGAAACGCATCGATCGCCTCTGCCGGACGGCGCTGTGCGCGCATGGCGTTTCCCAGATTGTAGTGCGCCATTGCGTAGTCCGGATTGAGCCGCAACGCTTGATGGTACGCAGCGATCGCTTCGCTGAGATCCCCTTGTAATTGCACGGCGCTTCCTAGATTATTCCAGGCTGTCGCGTAGTCTGGCTGGAGCCGCACGGCCTCACGGTAGGCAGCGCTCGCCTCCTCCATCCGCCCGAGGGCCTGCAGCGCCGCACCCATGTTGTTAAACGCCTCGGAATAATCTGGTTTCAGGCGCAGGGCCTCGCGGTAGGCAGCGATAGCGTCGTCCATCCGCCCCCGTTCATAGAGCGCATTTCCGCTTTCATAGTGCTTCACCGCTTCCAAGGCCATAAATAACTGTTCAGTTAGCGCTTCGGCGGCTGATAAGCAGGTGGATGAGCGATTCCTCCATTCCGCATTCATGAAGGTATTGCTCCACCCCCAGCATGGCTTTGTATGCTCCGGGCGCAGCATTGACATAGTTAAATCGCGATTCCATGAGTCTCCTTAAGAGGTCAATTTGTGCCGAGGCAAGGATCTTCGCGAAGTGGTGTTTAAACCGTCAGGATTTCCTGTTCCTTTTTTTTGGCGACTTCTTCGAGCTTGTGAATGTAATCGTCTGTGAGCTTCTGGATCTCGGCGAGCGCGTGTTTTTCGTCATCCTCTGAGATCTCTTTGTCTTTGAGCATCTTCTTTAGATGGTCGTTGCCGTCGCGGCGGATGTTGCGGACCGCGGTGCGATGTTCTTCGAGGACTCTATGAACGTGCTTGGCGAGTGTCTTACGGCGCTCTTCCGTCAAGGCAGGGATTGGAATGCGGATAAGCCGTCCGTCGTTGGAAGGATTCAGACCAAGGTCGGATGCCCGAATGGATTTCTCGATCGGACCGACGAGCGAGACATCATAGGGCTGGACCGTGACCAGCGTCGGGTCCGGCGTGGCAAGTTGGGCGACCTGGTTTATGGGAGTTGGTGTTCCGTAGTAATCCACCTGGATATTATCGAGAATCGAAATGGATGCCCGGCCCGTTCGAATGCTGGCCAGCTCCTTGCGAATGTCCTCGATGGCTTTTTCCATCCGCTTTCGGATTTGTGCAACCTCATCTTTGATCGCCATAATCGCCTCATCTATTAGCGTCGGGCCCACCGTCCGGATCGCTTCGGTACACCGCTTCGCGGCCTTCTTACTGCCGGCCGGTCCCCCCACGCCTTGCGCTAGTGCACCAATGAACCGATCTTTTCTCCTATGATGACGCGCTTGATATTGCCTTTGGATTTCATGTTGAAAACGATGATCGGCACGCCGTTGTCCTTGCAGAGCGAGATGGCTGTGCTGTCCATCACGCCCAGGCCCTGCGTAAGGACATCGATGTAAGAAATCTCGGGATAGAGTTTTGCGTTGGCCACTTTCACCGGGTCCGCGTCGTAGATCCCGTCCACTTTCGTGGCCTTGAGAATGACTTCGGCTTTGATCTCCATGGCGCGCAATGCGGCGGTTGTGTCCGTGGAGAAGTAAGGATTGCCGGTGCCGGCGGCAAATATGACGACCCGATTCTTCTCGAGATGACGGATGGCGCGCCGCCGGATGAACATTTCGGCGACTTCCTTCATTTCAATAGCAGATTGAACGCGGGTGTAGACGTCCATTTTCTCGAGCGCGTCTTGAAGCGCCAGCGCGTTGATCAGCGTGGCGAGCATGCCCATGTGATCGGCGGCCACGCGGTCGAAGCCTTCGGCGCTCGCCTTGATGCCGCGGAAGATGTTGCCGCCTCCGATGACAATCGCGATCTGAACGCCGAGACTGTGGACGTCTTTGAGCTCGGCCGCGATTCGAACCACGACGTGCGGATCAATGCCGAAGCCCTGATCACCCATCAGGGCTTCGCCACTGAGCTTCAGCAAAACACGTTTGAACTTCAGCGACGGTGCTTTATCGCTCACAAAGTTTACTCGCCACCCAGTGCCTGTTGCACATCGGCCGCCAGGTCTGTTGATCGTTTCTCTAATCCTTCGCCCGTCTTGAACCGGGCGAAGCGTCGCACCTGGATGTTTTCACCAATCTTGCCAACGAGGCTGTTGATGAGCTCTTTGACGGTCAGATTAGGATCCTTCACGAATGCCTGGTCGTACAGGCACGCCATTTGATAATACGACTCGAGCTTGCCTTCGGCGATTTTATCGATAATGTGTTCCGGCTTTCCAGAACCGCGTGCCTGGTCTTTGTAAATTTCCTTTTCCTTCGCAAGTTCATCGGCCGGAACATCTTCGCGGCGGACGTAGAGCGGATTCTGCGCCGCGACGTGCATCGCAATGTCTTTGACGAGAGCCTGGAAATCGGGGCTGCGGGCAGCGAAGTCCGTCTCGCAATTGACTTCCACAAGAACGCCGAGCTTTCCGCCCGCATGGATGTAGTGTCCGATCATACCTTCGGCGGCAACTCGCGTGGCCTTCTTCTGTGCGGAGGCCAGTCCCTTCTTTCGCAGGATGACAATGGCGCCTTCCATGTCGCCCTTCGCGTCGACGAGAGCATTCTTGCAGTCCATCATTCCAGCGCCCGTTTTCTCCCGGAGTTCTTTAACTTGTACGGCGTTAATCTCCATTGCTGCTTTTCCCCCAGTTCAAATCTGACACAAAAATAGCCGCGAATTGCGCCAATTACGCGAATAGGTTGGCGTAATTGGCGTAATTGGCGGCTCGGTTTTCTGTTACATCATCGCGGCTTCGTTCGGAGTCTCGACCGGCTCTTCTTCGCCCGCGGTGTCGGCCCTCTTCATACGCGTGCGCTCGAACGGCACGACGCCTTCCTCTTCCGATCCTTCTCCGTCTTTCGGCGGTTTCGGACCGGAGGCGGCTTCCTTGTTGACAGCCTGGCCTTCGATGACGGAATCCGAGATCTTCGAAGCGAAAAGACGGATTGCGCCCAACGCGTCATCGTTACCAGTAATAACGAAATCTACGAACTCGGGGTCCCAATTAGTGGCCACGATCGCAATCACAGGTATTCCAAGCCGGCGCGCTTCGGCGACGGCGATCTCTTCGTTTTTAGAATCGATAACGAAAATCGCATCCGGCAAGCCGGGCATGTTCTTGATGCCGGCCAGGTTCTTTTCCAGAGCTTTGCGTTCCCGCTCCAATCGGGTAACTTCCTTCTTCGGAAGGAGCTCATAGCGACCATCCGTCGCCATGGAGTCCAGCTCTTTTAATCTCTTGATCGATTTCTGGATCGTTGCGAAATTCGTGAGCAGCCCTCCCAGCCAGCGCTGGTTGACGAAAAACATGTTGCAGCGCAATGCCTCTTCGGCGATTGCGTCCTGGGCCTGGCGTTTGGTTCCGACAAAGAGAACTGTTTTTCCTTGTGCCGCGAGATCGGTTACGAACTGTGTAGCTTCCTTGAACAGGCGCAGTGTCTTCTGGAGATCGATAATGTAGATTCCGTTGCGCTCTCCGAAAATGTACTGTTTCATTTTCGGATTCCAGCGCTTGGTTTGATGCCCGAAGTGGACGCCAGCCTCCAAAAGTTCCTTCATTGTAATAGACGCCAAATAAACCTCCGTTTCAGATTTTGGACAAAGTGACTAGAGTCGCGAGCAGGGAGGCGATCCCTGAAAGCGACTTTCAAAGATTACCGCTTCGAGAACTGGAACCGCTTTCGCGCGCCCGGTTGCCCATATTTCTTGCGTTCTTTCATGCGCGGATCGCGCGTTAAAAATCCGGCCTTCTTCAAGACCTGCCGCAGCTCGGCGCTGAAATCGACAAGAGCGCGCGCGATACCATGCTGTACGGCGCCGGCCTGTCCGTGCATTCCGCCGCCTTCGACATTCACGACCACATCAAATTTGCTCAGGGTATCCGAAGCCTCGAGGGGTTGCTTGACAACCATCTGGTGGGTCTTGTTGAAGAAGTACTGATCTAATGTCTTGTCATTGACCGTTAAATTCCCTGTCCCCGGCCGGAGGAATACGCGAGCCGTGGATGTCTTTCGGCGGCCCGTACCGTAATGCTGAACTGTGCTCAATTAACCTCCAACAAATCTGTGGGGGCGCTCTGTGAGCGCCCGGGCGGTCATAGACCGCCCCTACAGTTTTAAGCTCTGCGGCTGCTGCGCCGAATGCGGATGCTGATCCGCAAGATAAATCTTCAACCGCTTGACCATTCGTTTGCGCAGCTTATTCTTTGGCAGCATGCCAAGGACCGCCTCGCGAATTACCTTGTCCGGCCTGGATGCGAATACTTTACCAGCTTTGACTTCCCGCAATCCGCCCGGATATTGGGTGTGCCACCGGTAAACTTTCTTGTCCAGTTTCTCGCCGGTGAGCTTGATCTTCTGTGCATTCACAATGATGACATGTTCGCCGCTCACGAGAAAAGGGGCATACTGGGGCCTGTGCTTTCCAATTAGAATGGTTGCGGCTTTCGTTGCGACACGTCCAAGGACTTGATCTGTCGCATCAATCACGTACCATTTGTCAAGGGTGGCCAATTCACCCGCCGTCAGAAACCGTGTAGACATGCTCAGCCCTCAAAATAAGTGTGTGGCAAAAATTTGATAGTATAGGAGCCCTTACACCATGTCAAGCAGCCCGCTCGCCATTCCGCTCATTGTTCTCATGGCGTTAGCCCTTCAATTGCCGTCGGTAGCCGATCTTTTGACCCAGGACGAAGTCCAGCAGGCCGAGGCTCTGCTCGACAAACAGCCGAGGACCGCGGAGTCCGTGGCCTTACGGGGTGAAATCGAATACAGAAAGGGAAATTTTGACCGGGCCGGGGCTTTGTATAAAGAAGCGCTCGGCATGAACGCCAAGACCGCCCGCGCCCATTACGGCCTGGGGAAGCTCGCGATTGGGAAGCTCAAAACCAAGCAGGCTATTCAGGAAATGATGCGCGCCATCGAACTGGACCCGAAAGAGCCGCTCTACCGGTTTTACGCGAGTGAGGCCTGGGCGCTCGAGAAGAATTACGCCGAGCAACGCAAACAGATCGAAGAATACATCGCGCTGAATCCGAGCGATCCCGACCGGCTGGCTGAAGCCAAGGCAGGTCTCGAGATGCTCAAGGCCCTGGGCAATGACGTGGCATCCGTGGATGCGCCCCAGAATCCGGCTCCGATTCCTCTCAGGAAGTCGCTGAATCTCGTTTTTGCGCGAGTGATGATCAACGGCAGGGGACCTTACGAATTCGCCGTCGACACCGGAGCCTCACAAATTGTGCTCAGTGAAAAGCTCGCCGGCGACCTTGGTCTCACGCCGGTCACTTCGACCATCATGCACGGCGTTGGCGGAGGCGGAAAGATCGACACCAAGCTCTATAGCGTGAAAGAAATGACCATAGGCGACGTGAAGATCAAGAACGTGCCTGTCGGCACGTTCAATGATCCTCTCGTGACGCAGCTTGCCGACGGCATTTTCAGCACTGCCGTGCTTTCGGACTTCATCCTGACGGTGAACTACCCCGGCAATCAATTGGAAATTTCGCGGAAGCGCCCCGCAGCAAACCCCGCGAGCGAGGTTCTTCCAGCCTGGTACTTCAGCAATCTTCTGCTTGTTCCCGTCCAGGTGAACGGCCAGCACCGCGGGAATTTCATCGTGGATACCGGCGCAGTGACTACGGTGATCTCGCACAACATGGCTGCAACGCTGGGTGTCGACGAAAAGACGCCAGGCGCCAAGATCGACCTGGGAATTGCCGGCGTGGGAGGTTTCGAAGGTGTCGTGCTGCGAGTGCCGAATGTCACTTTTAAAACGGCGAAGAATTCCGAGACGTTTCCTCAAGTGGTATCCATCAACCTGAAGGAAATGTCCAAAATGATCGGCACCGAAGTCGCCGGCGTGATCGGGTTCGATTTCCTCGATGAGTACAAGCTGACCCTGGATTATTACGCTGCCGAGGTGCGTTTAACGAAGTAAAAAAAGGAAGCCAGAAGCCAAGAAGCCAGAATGGGATTCCCTATTCTGGCTTCTGGCTTCTGGCTTGTTGGCTTCCTTTTTCCAACACGTACAGCGCCTGCGGCCGCGGCTTGTCCACCAGGATGAAATCGGTAATCACGTAACCGGCTCCGAAGTAATGCCGGCATGCGGCTCGCACTCGTTCCTGCCAGAGCTTCGCTTGAGCGATGTCGGTGTTTCGCAGTTCGTTGATGTTGGTGGGAATTTCGAGCAGGAGCGGACTGGTCTCCAACCGAAGGTCGGGTTCACCATCCGGCGTGTTGATGCGCGCAGTCCCGTCAATATCTCGAAGTATGACCCCGGCCTGTCGATCCGAGTCCAGACGCCACTCCGCCACCAGGCGGTCGGTCGGGAGACCGCGATGCAATGGACTCGGAGAATAGCCATATACATTCTCCTCGTACTCCCGCACGATCACGCCGAGCTTGTGAATATTGAAA
>QHXD01000748.1 GCA_003223895.1 Acidobacteriota bacterium | reverse complement strand
AAGGATTCGCGCTGAGAATAGCTTCTGGAGACGTTCCGCCCGAACTGCGAAATGTGCAGGTGCGTACTCTCGATCTGGGCCTGCTCCAGGCAGGCGCCGGAATCAAGGGTGAATTCGAGAATCGTCTCAAGTCGGTAATCGTCGAAGTGAAGGCATCGTCGCAACCGATAATCCTCTTCATCGACGAAGCGCACACCATGATCGGCGCCGGCGGAGCGGCGGGCCAGAGCGACGGCGCAAACTTACTGAAACCCGCGCTAGCTCGAGGTGAGCTGAGGACGATCGCGGCCACGACATGGTCGGAATACAAGAAGTACTTTGAAAAGGATGCAGCGCTCGCCCGGCGATTCCAGGTCGTTAAAGTGGAGGAACCGACGGAACGTGCCGCCACAATAATGATGCGGGGGTTGGCAGCCACTCTCGAGAAACACCACAAGGTTCGCATCCTCGACGAAGCCATAGAAGCCGCTGTTCGGCTGTCGGGCCGGTACATTACAGGAAGACAGCTACCCGACAAGTCGGTGAGCGTTCTCGATACGGCATGCGCTCGCGTCGCGATTGGGCAATCCGCGACACCCGGAGCCATCGAAGATTGCCACCGGGAGATCCAGCAGGTGGAAACCGAAATTCGGGCGCTCCAGCGCGAAAGCGCGGCCGGCGCAGACTATGACGAGCGGCTCGTCTTGCTGAAGCAGCAGCTCGAACAGACACGCGCGCGGCTTTCCGAGCTGCAGCAGCGTCTTGAACGGGAAAGAGCACTCGTCGCAAAGGTGATCGAGCTACGTCAGCAGATCGAAAAAAGCGTCGAGGAAGCGCCCGTCATGCAGGCCGCCGCTGCGGGAGCCGCAACCGCTCCGGCACAGCCCGCCACGGCTGTGTTGACCGATCTGGACACAGTGCGAAGCGAACTGCGTGCCGCAACTTCCGAATTGACAGCTCTTCAGGGCGAGAAGCCCCTGGTCAAACCATGTGTCGATAGTCAGACCGTCGCTGAAGTCATCTCCGGGTGGACTGGAATTCCGATCGGCAAAATGATGAAGGACGAGATCAACACGGTGTTGAATATGAAGAATCTCCTGGAGCGGCGCGTTATTGGGCAATCCCACGCCCTGGAGGCAATCGGCCAGAGAATTCAAACGGCTCGAGCGAGACTCGATGACCCGCGCCGACCGATCGGCGTTTTTCTACTGGTTGGTCCAAGCGGCGTGGGCAAAACAGAAACGGCCCTCGCTCTCGCCGACGTGCTTTATGGGGGCGAACGGAATCTTGTAACGATCAACATGTCGGAGTACCAGGAAGCCCATACGGTTTCCGGCCTCAAAGGCTCTCCTCCGGGGTACGTCGGGTACGGGGAAGGCGGAGTCCTGACGGAGGCGGTTCGCCGCAAACCTTATTGCGTTTTGCTGCTGGACGAGATGGAAAAGGCGCACCAGGACGTTATGGAACTCTTCTATCAGGTTTTTGACAAAGGTTTCATGGAGGACGCCGAGGGCCGTGAGATCGATTTCAAAAACACTGTGATCCTGATGACATCGAATGCCGCGTCAGACAAGCTGATGAAAATGTGCGCCGACCCGGAGACGATGCCCCTGCCGGAAGCTCTGGCCGAGGCGCTGATGCCGGACCTGCGCAAGATCTTCAAGCCGGCATTACTCGGACGGCTGATCGTGGTGCCCTACTATCCGATCGACGACGCATCGATGCGGAAGATCATCGAGCTGAAGCTCGGCCAGATCCGGGGCCGCCTGGACGAAAACCATCGAGTTCCTCTGACGTATCCGGACGAACTGGTTTCCGAAGTCGCCCGGCGCTGCCGTGAAGTCGAAACCGGCGCGCGCAATGTCGATCACATTTTGACAGGGACCCTGCTCCCGGAGATCTCCCGGGAGCTGTTGGCCCGCATGGCAGAAGGCCTGAAACTCAACCGTGTCCACGTAACGGTCGGCGAAACCGGTTTCAAGTACGACATCAGCTAGCGAGGCGTGTGAGTGTTGACTGTTGCCCGATGTGGCAGGACTTAGAAGCTCCCCTCCTAACTTAGGAGGGGAGTAAGGAGTTGAATAATGAGCTATACACAGACCGACAGAATCATTTCGATCTCGACGCCGCTTGGTAACGATGCGTTGCTGCTGCGAGCGTTTACAGGATACGAGGCGATCTCTCAGCTCTTCCGATTCGATCTGGATTTGCTTTCGGAAAAGCCATCA
>QHXD01000747.1:2417-6273 GCA_003223895.1 Acidobacteriota bacterium | reverse complement strand
GGTCTGGGCACTGCGCGGCGGAATGTCGTACTCGATAACGGAGGCAAACGAGCCGGCAACACCGACCTCAACCAGGCTTCCCGGCTCGCTGCTGCTTCCCGGACTCAGGAAATGCATTTCACCGTTCATTCGGTCTTCCGTCGTGTTCACAAGCTCGATCTTCGTATTCCAGCCGGCGCCCTCTGCGAAATGGGGAATAACGGCGGGCTTATCGCTGACTTTCACGGATACGGCGGGCACAGCCTCAGCTCCCGTGACTGTCACAGTTCCCGCCGGCGGCCAGACTTTCAATTTTGTGGCCGACCCGCCGATCAGCATTGCGAGTGGTTCAGCGGGAGCGCTGCAGTTCAACTCTTCAATTCCCGTCTCTGTGATCGCGCTGAGCTTTTTTACGAATCAAAGCAACGACTCCTTGATCACCGCGATCCCGGTCGCCGATACCAGCAAAGTCGGCACTGCGCCTGTGGTTATTCCGGAATTCGTCGATGGACCCGGTTTGAGCAGCGATATCTTTCTCGTCAATCCCACCGATGAGGAAATGCGCGGTGAGGTTCAGTTCTTCAGCCAGGGAAACGCGACGCAGCCCGGCGCACCGATCGAGGTTGGGATTGGGGACTCGAGCGCTGCAGCCGTCGAGTATGACATTCTGCCGCACAGTGCTCAGCGCATCACGACGAACGGCGCTTCTGACTTCCTTAAGATCGGCTCGATTCACGTTGTGCCCTTCACCGGCTTTAAGACGCCGCACGCTCACGCGGTTCTCAGTCTGAAAAATGACGCAACTACCGTCTCCCGGAATGCGGTTGAGGGTCAGGCTCCGGGAACCAGCTTCAGGTTGTACGCCGAGGCATTTGGTGACTTTGCCGCCTCAAAGCCGAAATCGACAAGCACGGCTGTGGCGTTTGCAAACTTGTCCAGCACGGCCGCCACGATTCAGTTGAGTCTGACAAGCCTCAACGGCACGACGCTTGGGACCTCGTCTCCTGTGCGGATTCCCCCGAATGGAAACGTAGCAATGTTTCTGAACGCCGTGCCGGGGTTTCAAGGTTTGAAGGCGCCTTTCCAGGGAATCCTCAGGGTAACCGCCACATCCGGCGCTGTTGCCGCCGTAAGCGTGCGTGCGCTGATCAGCGAAAACCTGAACTTCCTTGCCGCCACTACCGGGCCGCTGTATGGCGAGGCTGACGATACATCGAAGCTGGTGTTTCCTTTCGTCACTGAGGGCACAGGCTATACAACCCAGATCATCCTGACGACCGCATCACCAGGACAGAACATTTCCGGCGTGCTGCGATTTGTCTCGCAGGATGCTTCACCGCTGCAAGTGCCTGAATTGAGAGTCGGATCCGTTCAGATCGTGCCGTTTCAAGGGTTCAACACGCCGGATGCGCACGCGGTCGTCAGCCGGCAGGAGGACGGTATCACTATCTTTCAGACATTGGTCGAAGCGAAACCGCCGGCCGCCAATCTCCGGTTTTATGCGGAACAATTGGGGGATTTCGACTCCGGTGCCGCCGGCTCCACGCGCACTACTGTGGTGTTGACGAATCCTTCCGCGGCGCCTGCGACTGTTCGGCTGGATCTAACTGGTTTTGAGGGCCGGTTCGTTGGCAGTTCGAGGCTGATTCAGATTCCTGCAAACGGTCACGTGTCGATGACGCTGAATCAGATTCCGGGATTCGAGGCTGTTCCCGTGCCATTCCAGGGAGTTCTCCGCGCTATCGCCACATCCGGCGCCGCGATCGTCGGCACAGGAATGCGGTCGAAGTACAGCGAGCGCGGAATAGTGCTCATGACCACGACTGGACCCTTGAACGAAGACGCTTCGTCCACCCAGCTTGTTTGCGGCTATACGACGCAGTTCATCGTGGTGGGCGCTTCGGACCGTGGCGATTCTGGTCTCTTGCAATTCTTCAATCAGGAGGGCCAGCCACTCAACGTAACCCTGGCCGATCAGTAGCGTGGAAAAGGGAGCCTGGCCGCGAATAGCGCGAATGACGCGAACCGTTCCCGTTATTCGCGTTATTCGCGGTTATGGCTCCCTTTTTTCACCGGGTTCCGGTGCGCCGTTCCTCGTGCCTTGGTACCGGACGCGGGGATTGCGGAAGGGCTTCATTGACCGTCAGGACGCGGCCCCCCATGCGCTGCCCATTTAAGGCGTTGATGGCGTCCTTGAGTTTCCATTCCTCATTCAGAACGACAAAGCCGAAGCCGCGCGACTGACCGGTCGAGCGATCGCGGATGATCTGGGCCGACTCGACTTGAAATCCCTGGGACTCGACCCACTGCTGAAGCTCCATGTCCGATGAAGCGTGCGGTATGTTTCCTACGAAGAGTTTTGGCATCGGTTCCTACTTTCTGTTGTTATTTAATGAAGAGTATAAACAGCTGAATTCATGAAAGAAGTCGGACTTGTCACGGTTCAAAAGTCAGCATATGTCCTACCTAGGAAAGCCTAGGGGAATTTTCCCGTTGCCCGGTTCATGTCACCCACGCTCAAATAGCCCGTTCGATCAGGAGGATTTTAGGAATGACCAATAAGAGAAGGATTCTAAAGACAGGAGCGTTGGCGATTGTTGTGACGATCGCGTTCGCCAGTTTTGTTTTTCGAGTCGAAGAATGGACAAAGGCACTTCGTTCGGATTTTGTTGTATATGGCCAGTCCAGCACCAACGGCGGCGGAGGATCACCACCCCCCCCACCCCCTCCCCCCGCACCCACGACAGTTACGAAGGTTCTTCCGCAGATCGCAGTCGGCAGTTTTGACGGCAACCTTACGAAGTACTCGACCGTTATCGAGATCGTGAATACAAGCTCAGCGCCTATAACGGTTTCGGGCAATTTCTACAATACCAACGGCTTAGTGTCGACTGTGGCATATGCCACAAACCTCTCCGCGACACCAATTACGGGAACTCTCCCTTCGACAAGCCTCGGCGTCAATGGCATCATCGTGATCACTGGGAATACAGCACCGACGTATTCGGCCAATTGGGCAAGAATCACCGCGACTGGAGCCGTGAGCATCGCAACGTTCTTCGAGATTCGGGACGGTGCCACAGGTACTCTTTATTCCCGCGTTGGCGTGAATGCGAGCCCTGCAACTATGAGCAAGTTCGTTATCCCGAGAGTGCGAAATTCCGCCCTTGAGGTGGCGTTTGCTCTTGTGAACACCGGAGAAGTTCCGGCTACTTACACGGCGACACTCAGGGATGTGAACGGTGTTCCCATCGGCACGAAGACCGAGTCGCTTGGCCCGCGAAGCCAGACGGCGAAGTTGGCTGGAGAATTTTTCGGATTGACCAGTCAGCCGGCGGGGACGAGTTATTCATCTATCACTTTCGAGTCGGCGTCAGCGGCGTTCGGGGCGATTGCGGTTTCTTTCGAAGGCGCTTCGCAGACCAGCTTCCCGGTCGACCAGCTTCAATAAGACTTCGTAGAAAGCGATTTTCGTTCCCGCGACCTCGTGCGAATCGATGAGGTGAAGTTCAAGATTGGACTTCACCCATTGGTCCGCACGCCATTCCAGGCTATCGATAGCATTTGTTCGAATGCCGGCGTGGTACCAGATCTTGCCGGGTCTCCGCATCACTTCCTCCAGTTTGTCCCTGTGGTCAGAAGCGAACGCTGCATTCATTGCTCGCTTTCCCTGATTTAGAAAAATCTCAGGCGACGTGCTCAACACCAGGTCGTTTGGTCCGAGCTGCGACGCAAATTGGACCGAAATGTAGTGATCGGCCGCGAACGCCTCGGTGTAAGTCGAGAATCCAATAGAATGGATCTGCGGCAGGATTAAAGACAGCATCACTGCGCCAATGAACATAGTTCGTTTCAGTATGGATGCCGCCAGCACGGT
>QHXD01000747.1:0-2411 GCA_003223895.1 Acidobacteriota bacterium | reverse complement strand
CGGGGATTCATTTCGAAACTTCCCGCGTAAAACAGAAGATATAGTCCGAACAATGTGGCCGTGTGCACGACCAGCAGAATCATGCTTTTGGGGCGCCATGCGAAGACTGCTCCAAGGGCCCCTATCACAATACCGGTTGGGAACGCGGTCGGATTCAGCAAGTACTTGAGATTCGCGACGAGATTCTGGGGGACAAATACCACTGACATCCACACCGGCGCCTTCTCTGCCTCTGCGAGAAGTGGCGTTACCGACATCAACCACGCCAGATGCATCACCTCTGCGATCAAGAGCGCCGCGGCCATTACTTTCCATTTGATAGAGACCTTGCCTGCCAGCCAAACCAGCGGCACGAGGACAATCAATTCCATGCGCGTCTGCGCTGCCAATGCAAAGCCCGCCGCTGCCAGCGGTCCATTTCCTGCGATACACCCCCACATACCCAGGGCTGCGAACAGCGCCGCGGGCATGTCCGTCGCGGCGGAAACCGAGAACCAGAAACACACAGGTATCGCGCCGAACAGAATCGCTGCCACCAGCGCCTGTTTCTTCGTCTCCAACGCTTCACGCGCCAGTTGATACACTGCGGCAATCGCGAGCGCGAATAGGATCCGTGCGACGGCAAACGCCGCCGGTTCGCTTCGCCCGGTCAGAAGGAAGAACATGCTCAGAACCACCGGCCAGCCAGGTGGTTCCTTGGAGTAGTTGGAAACTTCAACGCTGTCGGGTCCACCGAGCAAGGTGATCTGGGCGACGGGCGCGCGCGTCAGATTGGACGCGATATTGATATAGATGTCTTCATCGAAGAACAGCCTGTGAATGGGAGCGAGGACCGCAAAAGACGCGATCAGTCCCGCCAGGGCCGGCGCAAGTGCGAGCCATTCGAGTTTTTTACGCTCGTGCCAGAGTCCCCACCCCAGCACGGCGAGGGTCGCGTATATGAACAGAGGCCCGGCAACGGAAAGAATTCTCGGAATCATTAGAGATGTGCCGTCTTCATTTTCCGAGTTGGCAGAATATAATGCCAGTGCAAGTTCATAATAACGGCGGGACATGAGCGACGGCATCATCGAAGAACCAGAGACATCCGTAGACAGCTGGGACACGCTGGCACCCGAAGAGCGCGTGAAGTATTTTCACGGGTTGCCGTACAGCGAGAGAGACGATTTCTTTCTCGCCCTGAGCGCGCGCGATCAGGCCGGCCTCATCCTGGCTCTGCCGGAGGGCGAACGCCGCATCTGGATGCGGCTGCTTCCGCCGGACGACGCGACGGACCTCATTCAGGAAACCCCGGAAGAAGAACGTGCCGGACTTCTTGCACTGCTGGACGATTCGGCGCGGCGTGAAGTTGTCGCCCTTCTCGCATACGCGGAAGACGATGCCGGCGGACTCATGAGTCCGCGCTTCGCAAGGCTGCGGCCGGATATGACGGTCGACGAAGCGATCGCCTATCTCCGCCGGCAGGCCGAACAGGTGGAAACCATTCATTATGCCTATGTGCTGGATTCGGAGCAGCACCTGTTGGGCATCGTTCCATTGCGGCGTTTGATGTCTGCCCAAAAAGATCAAACCGTACGCGAGATCATGCGAACCGATTTCCTGTCGGCTTCGGAAGAAATGGACCAGGAAGCTCTCGCCAAGCTTTTTTCGCAGGAACATCTCCTCGCGGTTCCGATCGTCGACAAGGAAGGCAGGATGAAAGGTATCGTGACGGTTGATGACATCGTGAACGTCGTCGCAGAAGAAGCCAGCGAGGATATTCAGAAGATCGGAGGTATGGAAGCCCTCGAAGGGCCGTATCTGCAATCCGCTTTTAAGGAAATGGTGAAGAAAAGGGGCGGCTGGCTCGCGGCGCTTTTCCTTGGAGAGATGCTGACAGCGACGGCGATGGGCTATTTCGAGGAGGAGATTGCAAGAGCCGTCGTGCTTGCCTTGTTCATTCCCCTCATCATCAGCAGCGGCGGCAATTCCGGCTCCCAGGCCACAACTCTCGTTATCCGCGCGATGGCTCTGGGCGAGGTGCGCCTTCGCGATTGGTGGCGGGTGGTCCGCCGGGAATTCGCTGCCGGCCTGGTTCTCGGCTGTATGCTTGGCGTCATCGGGTTGATGCGCATTCTCATCTGGCAGCGGGTGTTTCATCCTTACGGCCTGCATTACATGCTGGTTGCCCTGACCGTCGCCGCCAGCCTCATTGGCGTTGTTCTCTTCGGCACAATCGCCGGCTCCATGTTGCCGTTCATATTGAGGGGACTCGGGCTGGACCCCGCCAGCGCCTCCGCCCCCCTCGTAGCCACCCTCGTGGACGTCACCGGCCTCGTCATTTACTTCACGGTTGCCAGCATCATCATGCGTGGCACACTGCTCTGACTGTAGCGGCAGTCTATGGCATTAGGCCCCAGTTTCTTGGATTT
>QHXD01000737.1:1390-4128 GCA_003223895.1 Acidobacteriota bacterium | reverse complement strand
TGAACCGCAACACCCCGACCGCGCTGCGCGCCCCGCATGAGGCGCTCGGGCATTTCGCGCTCGAGAGCGCAATGGACGAACTCGCCTACGCGACCGGCGTCGATCCGGTTGCGCTGCGCCTGCTCAACGACACCGCGATCGATCCGGACACTGGCCGTCCCTTTTCCACGCGTGCCATGCGCAAGTGCCTGACGGAGGGAGCTGCGCGCTTCGGCTGGGACAAGCGGACGCCCGAACCACGCTCGATGCGCGACGGCCGCTATCTGATCGGGCAGGGCATGGCAGCCGCCATCTACACGCACTGGCGCTGGCCGGCGAAGGCGCGGGTCACGCTGCGCCGCGACGGTTCAGCGCTCGTCGAGGCCGGAACCCACGACCTCGGCACCGGCACCTATACCGTGCTGCAGCAGGTGGCAGCCGACACGCTCGGTCTGCCGCCGGAAAATGTGACCGTGCGGCTCGGCGACACGAGGTTGCCTACGTCCCACGCGTCTTTCGGCTCGGCCACTGCGGCCAATGCCGGCGCGTCGGTCATGTTGGCGGCGAAGGCGGTTCGCGACAGAGCAATGCAGCTGGCCCTAACTGGTCGCGATGCGCCCTTTGCCGGTTCGGCCACCGGTGATGTCGTCGTCAGCGACGGCAGGCTGGTGCTGGCGAGCAAGAAACTGGATGTCACTTATGCCGACCTTCTGGCACACAACGGCCTCTCCTCGCTGACGGCCGATGGGGACTACGATCCGGTCGAGCAAGGACCGAAGGCGGTCTTCAGCTTCTCTGCAGTATTCGCCGAAGTGCACGTCGATCCGGACCTTGGGCTCGTCCGCCTGAACCGCTACGTTGGCGCGTACGACTGCGGCCGAAGCACAACTGGCTCGTCTCGCACCGAACGCAGAGAATCGTGTGATGTACCAACATCAGTTGGAAGGTCTCGAAGTGCGCTCGCACCTCGTTCTCCGGGCGCTGAGATTCTTCTATGTGTCCGTCGGGTCGTTCGCCGCGGCTGCGCTCATCTCGCTGTTTGGGTCCATTTTTTCGGTTTCCGTCTTGCACGTCGGGTTCACTGCCATTGCTCTCCTGGGCCTATTATCCGGCACCGTGGGCGTGGCCGGTCTCGTAGTCGGATGCACGATGATGGTGCAGGAGACGCGTTTAGCTGTCCAAAACCTTGCAGAGGAAGCGCAACTGGTGCCTGATCCCATCGACAATCCTCAATAGCCTGTTACTCACGCCAGATCGCCTTTGGGATCGCTCGGGCTCGTGAGTTGGCCTTGCACTACCTGAAGGCTCCGGAAGTCACGCGCCGCAACGCCCGCGTCCACTTCATACGACCGTTGAAGGAGCGCATTGTGCGAGAAGTCGGCTACGGACTCGCACTCGAAGGCGCCTCCGCAGCGGATCTCATCAAGTCAATGCAAGCCAGAACTTGATTCGCAAAGGCGTGGCCTTCGCTAAGTGGTCTCGGCACGGCAGTGCATCTATTTCCCTTTTGCCAGAATCAGGCGGTTCCGCTGTCGCAAAGGTACCCGACCCAATCCGGTCTGCCGGCCAACGATAAATTCCGCCTACCGTAACTTGTAAACGAGGCTGTAATCATCTTCAAATTCCAGCATAGCGTTGGACTGCAGGAAGCTTCGATCCAGATACGGGAACCAGGGCGGCGCCGCTTTCATGATTTCGCGTGTCGTAAAAAGGTACGTAAAACCATCGCGTTTCATTGCCGCCGCCAATTCAGCACCCGGTTTAATATCGATCAATGCCCGGGTTGCACTTCCAAGCACGGAGATAGGCATCGCTTCCAATCGGGAGCGCAAATAGAAGCGCAAGTTCTCGGTCCCCACACCGACAATCGTTCGCTCGGGTCCGCTCACCCTGTTCAGATAGAGAGCACCGGCGTAACCCGCCAGTGTGCGCTTGAGGAAAAGCTCGCGGTCCTCCAGACCCAACGCCAGTGATACCGGAAACCGCTCCGATATGTTCCAAAACTGAATGGAATGCACCAGCGGCTGGGTGATCGCTGCCAGCAGCAGACATACCTGGGCGAGACGCGTAAACCGCTCCGGCGTCCGATAAAGAACGGTCGCAACACCGATGATCGTTACTAACGGAAGGATCGCAAGATAGAAGCGGCCGTACTGCATCGTGTAAAAAAGAAGGACCAGGTAAACTGCCGTCGCGGCCGTGACCAGATGCGCTCCATTTGCTCGCCTCCCGGGCAACCATACGGCGAAAGGAAACGCGAAAAGCAAACTTAGCCCCAGGGCCCCGCGGGGTAGTGCTTCTCCGAATCGTGACGTATCGAACGTCATACGGAAGGGAAAACGGATCAGCGATGAAGCCGCAGTGCTCAGGCCATAGTTGGAAGCGTTGAAGATGGTGTTATTGAGCGGCCATTTGGGGCTCTGAAAGATGCTGTTCATGAGCGGGAAAATCGGATTACCTGTCCATGCATAAGTCAGAACGTATGTCGGCAGTGCAAACAGACTGAATGCGGCCACTGAACAAAGGATGATTCGGAGCCGGGAATGTCCGGACTGCGGCCGATCGCGAACAACACGAAAGAACACGATTGGTGCAATCGCGACGAAAGCAAAAGCTGCGTTCAGCTTCGAACCCACTGCCGATCCAGCGAGCAAAGCGGCAATGTATAACCACCCGGCCGAGCCGTTTTCGTACCAGCGGACCAGGGCAAGAAACGACGCGACGACGAATAGCGCAACGACGGTATCGACATATGCCGT
>QHXD01000737.1:0-1350 GCA_003223895.1 Acidobacteriota bacterium | reverse complement strand
AATGCAAAAACACCCAGAGCGGAGCACATGCTGATCAGGAATATCCATGCTTTCGCCGTTTCTGGACCTCCTGCGACCAGACAAATAGAAAGAATCATTTCGACCAGCCGAATCAAATAGGCCTGCAGGAACTGGAGCTCGAAAATCCCGGATTGCTCCAGCCATGCTTTCGGTACGGCCAGGTGATAGTTCAATGCGTCGAACTGCACTTCGGGCGCGGTAGCCCAGGTCAGATTCACAACTGCAGTGCAGGCTATGATTGCCAATAACAACCCGAACTCGTTCCAATCTTCCTTCGACTGCCGGATATAGGAGCCCAACGCGCGCCAGAGTTTCCGTGGGAGCCGTACGACCTGCGGTCCGGCCGCTATCGTTATGCCGCCCAAGAAAGCCCAGATTGCCAGAGGCGTAAGGATGTGAAGGATCCCGAGAAGGAAGGCCGCCAGCGCAAGTGCTGCGCTTCCCAGCGGCAGGCCGCACGCGAGCCGGTCCAGCGAACCTGCTTCGCGCCCGAGCAGGATTCCGGCAATGGCCGATCCCAGTCCCGCACAAATAAGCAAGATCCATCCCGCGACCACGAAAGCCAGCACCGTGTGGCTCAGAATAATGATGGTTGCAGCGGATACCGCACAGACCACAGCCCATGTCCACGTCACGACGCGTCCCTTGTTGCCCGCCAGGCCATAACCGAGCATCAACACAATGACCAGAGACGACCATCCCAGCACCCAGGCGAGGTCGTAGCCTGAGTGGAAAGGCGACTGCAACGTGTTGATAACCGTGCTACAGAACCGAAGCGTGATGCCGATAAGCCAAAGTAGAAAGACCCACGGTACTGCGCGCGAGAGAAAGTTGCCGTTAGACATCGGAGGGAAGGAAACCACAAAAGGAACGGAAAACAAATGACAATTGACTATTGACCATCGACCATTCACAAAGCTTTATCATTGGTCGTTGGTCAATAGTCAATTGTCACTTCTGTTTTCTTTCTTTTGTGGTTTCTCCCCCACTTGACCACACCCGATCCCTGCACGCATAATCCGGTTTTCATGCACGACGAAAGGAGACGCCATGCAGCTCATGCGAGCACTCGCTGGACCGGCATTATTACTGTTGTTGATCGCCGGGTGTCAGCCGCCTGCACCACAATCCACGACTTCACAAACTGCTGCTCCACCGCCGGCTGCGGCACCGAAACAATCGCCTGTCGAACGCGGGAAATATATGGTTACGGTGGGCGGGTGCAATGACTGCCACACTCCGAAGAAACTCGGGCCCAGCGGCCCGGAACCTGACATGACCAGGGAACTATCGGGCAATCCTTCGACTGAAAAATTGGCGCCTGTTCCC
>QHXD01000096.1 GCA_003223895.1 Acidobacteriota bacterium | reverse complement strand
GAGCACTGCGTCCCCGGAGTACGCAATATCGAAGCCCTGATGGATGAGGTTGTCGAGAAGATCGTCGGCCATCTCGGTATGGATGGGATGATGATAGTTTCGGCCTCCAAACTCCGCGATGGCATGTTTCCCCGCGATGAGGGCAAACGTGGGGATACAGGTCATCGAATATGTTTCCAGGTGATCGCTGCCGAGAAAGATAATTACGTCGGGTTTCGTTTCGTCCAGAATTTTTCCCAGTTCACGCATGGCCGCGATGCTGGCATCCAGCATTTCCGGTTTTTCATCGGGCGGCCGGAGAATCAGTTGTGGAGCGTGAACCGTTCCGAATGCTGCGACAATTTCACCCATAGTCGTACTCCTTACTATCAAGTACTGTAGCGGCGGTCTATGACCCCCGGTGGGCATTGAGCGCCGCTACAGCGCAGAGTTTAAAACAGAACAGACTCACTTTACCCCAAGTAAATACCTTTAGGATCGATCTCTTCCTGCAGCAGGCGCACCTCCTCCGGAGTTGGAAGCGGCGTAGTGGGAACTTCGCTGGGAATGCGCAAAGGGAATCCAGTGTTTTCAACGACGTCTTCCAGGCGGGCAACGGGATGCAACGAAAGCAACATAGCCGCATGGGTATCGGGATCGAACCCGATGATGGCATTGTCTGTAATCAGACGATGGGGGCCATCTCCGCGCAGGCCCAATTCGCGGCGGCCACGTCCACCGACAAAGCCAGGACTCGTGAGGTGAGCGACGGCCTGCCGCAGCTTGCGCTTCTCGTGCCGCATGATGACGATGACGCGCCTGGCGAGCGAGGCGGTATCGTTTCCGCCCGCGCTGCCGTTGAAATAACGGACCTTGCCGGATTCGTCCTTAAGCAGCGTCGTGTTAAGGTTACCGAAACCGTCGATCTCCAGCGTTCCCAAAAATCCCACATCGACGACCCCGCGCTGGAGGCTCATCCCCATCACATCTCGAAAACTGGTCCAGCAGGTTGCGCGATAGAAGTTCCGGGGATCGGCCACGCCCACAGGCGTATCCTTGGGCTCTGCATTCATCACGCCGATCTCCAGGAGAAAGGTCAGCCTGGGCGCATGCGTTCGCTTGGCAAGGACGCACGCTACCCAGGGCAGTCCGATCCCGACGACAACAACTTCGCCGTCGCGGATCTCCCTGGCCCCGGCAGCCGCCATAATCTCGGTGCCGCGGACTCCTGACATGTTTTGCGAGTCTGTCCTTTCCTGCAACAGGAATTTAGCCGCGAATTACGCGAATTACGCCAAGGGGCGCATTAAGAAGTCTCTGTTGCGCCCCTTGGCGTAATTCGCGTAATTCGCGGCTAAACTCTTCGTTTTAACCACTCAATAACCAAGAACGCGATCCGCTTTCAGCTCGTTCATCCGCCGCAGGCCGCCGACTTTGTCCAGGTATTCCCAATGGTCCTTCGTGCCTAAAACATAGGTCTTGAGGTACTCGGGAACACGCTCCACGCGTTTGACGTGATCCACATAGAGCCGCAAATGATCGGCGTCGAAGTCATAGCATTGGAAGACTGCTGTCGGATGGGCGCCAAAAGGCTGGTGTATGACAGCTTCAACGCGGTGAGCCGGAATGATGGTCTTCTCCGGAAAGCGCTGGATATATTCGGTCGGGACAAGCTCCTCGGTGATGACGATAACCCGGCGGCCCGCCTTCGCCTGTTCCTCGTTTTCCCAGCGAGCACCATGAATCTGGGAGTTCCCATCGTAGTCCGCCACCTGCACGTGCACGAAAGACACATCGGGGTTCAGCGCCCTCAAGAGCAGGTACTCTTCGCCCGTAAACGGACACTTCATGCGCTGCACATCTTTGGCCGCCGATCCGGCTTCCAGCCGTTCCAGCACTTCGGAGGCTAGCAGAGACTTGACTGGAATGAATGAGAGGCCCAGCGCACCCGCCAAATAGCGGAAACAGATGGTGAGGCTGCTGTAATCATGCGCGTCAACCGACCGCGACTCCCGCGCCCGATTCACACAATGGACAGGACCGAAGCGATCCAGTGAGCCTCCGCCCATAATCAGACGGCTTACCAAGCCGGCACCGACGAGCAGGTCCGTATCCAGGCCGACAACGCCCTGGGACAACGTGAGATTCTTCTTTTGCTGGCGGATCAACTCGTGAGAGACGGCAATGCAACCCCGGTTGATCGCAAAGCCGCCCAGGGCAATATGCGAACCATCGGGAATCGTCTGAACAACCTCTGCAACTGTCTTTACTTTGTTCGTCATAGTGTAGTCCGAGAAGTGGAGGAGGCTATCAAAAGTGGACGGAGAACTTCAAGCGAGATCCGTATAAGAACGCGGGCTAAAGCCCGCGACTACATTCAGGCCGGACGTTGATCCCAAATGTTGATCCCGAATGTTGATCCCAAATGTTGATCCCAAATGTTGATCCCAAATGTTGATCCCAAATGTAGTCGCGGGCTTTAGCCCGCGTTTACAGCGCGGCCTTATTGCAGCGGCACGTTCCGATCTGATGGAGTTCGATGATATTTCCGAAGGGGTCTTCCACGAAGACCTGATCCGAGTTCTCGTCGACCACTCCCTGCATTTGCCAGAACCGAATTCCCTGCCGCTCCAGCTCCCGCCTGGTTTCGTGAATGTCTTCCACTGCCAGCGCAACATGCGGCAGCGTAGGATCCTCTCTTTCGCTGAGCGCGATCGGCGACATACCCTCCGCGCTTATCAGATGGATGGACGCAGTGTGCCTGTCGTTGCCGACAAAGATCCAGAGGCCGGGCACACCCGGGATGGTGGGTCGCTCCGGGTCCGCCTGCAGACCCAGGACATCCGTGTAGAAACGGCGGGCAGTTTCCAATTCTGTTGGAGTCGTGCCGATACGAATGCCGTGATGGTGCAGTTCTACGATTTTGATGGGCATGTTCTTTTTCCTCGGTCTGCAGCTACGCTTCAGGCTCCAATCCCGTGATCCGTATGCCGCTGTGCCGGACGCGATAGCGGACATTCACCGAAATCAAAAGGGCCGTTATGCTCTCCACAATGCGCGACATCTCCAGCGCGCCGGCATCAATCGGGCGCAAACCAGGGATGAGCTTCACCAGGGAGAAAAGAGTCTCTTTGGCCGGCTTATCATCGCCGCAAACCAGGATGTCGCAGTCCGGTGTTTCAGAAAGATCCTGTAAGGCTTCGGCCGAAAGATTATGGAAGGCCGCCAACACCGGCGTCTCCGGCGGTATCAGCTCGCGAGCCTGGGCGGCAGCGGAGCCTTGCCAAACGCCCAGCGTCCGGGTCGCTTTGCCCCCGAAAGCCGCAGCCAGGGGAACCGTTGTGTCTACCAGAATGGCTCCTTTGAGAGAACCTCGAATACTCTTCAAGATGGCGACCTGCGCAGCAAAAGGTACAGCAAGCACCACGACCGACGCCTGCGTACAGGCCTGGACGTTCTCGAAGCCGCTGACAAGAATCTCCTGCGGCTGACGCAACCCGGCCGCATTCAATGTCTGTTTCAAACGCTCGGCCGCATCTTTGGCCTTGGTCTCATCGCGCGACCCGATCAGCACCTGAGCGCCTGCGCGCGCCCATCGCAAAGCCAGGCCAAAGCCCAGGTCGCCGGTGCCTCCAATGACAGCGATCTTTTGTCCGTTCATGCAGTGTGATTCTACATTAGCTTGTGTAGCCGCGGATTGCGCGAATTACGCGGCTAAGAATTGACTCCGCCTGCCGATGGTGTTTCAATGACACCCATTGAATTCCCCAAAAAGGAGAGAGATACGGCCATGAAGAATTGCGTATTGGTGGTGCTCATCGCAGGCGCCCTGGTCACTGGTGCTTTCGCTCAGTCGAGTTTATTCGATAAATACGATGTCAACATGACGAAATGGGCCCAGCTTCCTTCCGGTACGGCATGGGGAGGCACGACTTCATGGGTGGCAGCTGACGGCAAGGGAACAGTCATAGTTCTCGTGCGCAAAGCGCCGTATTTCCGAGTTTTTACGACGGACGGTAAATTCGTGAAGTCATGGGGCGAGGAAGGTCTGTTCAATGAGGCGCACAGCGCTCAATTCGATCGCGATGGGTTCATCTGGGCGACCGATCCGAACGATCATGTGGTTCACAAATTCAGCCCGGACGGAAAGGTGCTCATGACGCTGGGGAAAAAGGGCGTTCCGGGTGACAACACCTCGCATGACAGCTTCAATCGTCCGAATGCCGTCACCATCGCTCCGAACGGCGATATCTTCGTTTCGGACGGATATGTCAACTCCCGCGTCGTGCAGTTCTCGAAGGATGGAAAGTTCATCAGAATCATCGGCGGCACCAAGGGCAACGCGCCCGGCCAGCTCCAGCTCCCGCATGGAGTCGCCCTTGACTCGAAGGGCCGGCTGTTCGTTGCCGACAGCGACAACAAACGTATCGCCATTTTCGATAAGGACGGCAAGTTCCTGGAGAATTGGGCGGCGCCATGCCGCGGCAATATTGTCATGACCAGCGACGACACGCTTTACGCCAGTGACGTCAATGCAGGAGCGGTCTCAATTATCAAGGATGGAAAGATCCTGGATGTTGTTCATGTCGAGGGCCGCCCGCACGGGATGAGCGTGGACCCGACCACACTCGACGTGTACACTTCATCATCGGTCGCACAAGCTCCGAACGTTTCGAAGAGCGTCAGGAAGAAAGCGGCTTCGAACTGAGTAGTGGCAAGTTAGCCGCGAATTACACGAATTACGCCAAATGGGCGCATCAAAGGATTCTTGACGCGCCCATTTGGCGTAATTCGTGTAATTCGCGGCGGACTCGTCAGATCACCTGATCGCGGCGGAGTTTTTCAATTTCGGCGTCATCATAACCGAGCTCGCGAAGGATGGGTTCCGTGTCCTGCCCGAGCGCCGGAATGCGATCAAAGCGCGCGGGGCTATCGGAAAGACGTAAGGGACTTCCGATGACGGGAATTGGGCCCACAGGCGATTCCATTTCTCGAATCATCTGCCGCGCGATGACTTGAGGGTGAGCCAGAACCTGACCGATCCCTTTCACTTCCCCATATGGCAGGCGGCTCTCCTGGAGCCGGCGGAGCCATTCGTCGTGAGGACGCTCCTGAAAAATCCTCTCGATCAGCTCTTCCAGCACCACGCGGTTTTTCCGCCGCGCTTCCGACGTTTTGAATCGGGCGTCCTCAAGAAGGTCGGGTCGCTCAATGACCTGACGGCAAAAAATCTCCCAATCCTGCGCAGTGGCCACGGCCAGGTTTACGTAAACGCCGTCGCTCGCCAGGTACGGTCCGTACGGGGTTACATAATGGTGGCGCATCCCAACCCTGGCGGGTTCCTCTCCCTGGTGCCAATAGTGATGCGGAAAATATCCGAGCCACGCGACAGCGGACTCAAACATCGAAATGTCCACGAATTGCCCGCGCCCGGTTTTCTCTCGCTGATACAGGGCAAGCATGATTCCCACGGTTGCGTACATCGACGAAGCCAGATCGATGATGGGCAAACCTACTTTGGCAGGTTTGTCCGGGTAGCCCGTTGTCGCAATAATCCCTGCCTCGCCCTGGATCAGCAGGTCATACGCTTTGACGTCGCGATAGGGGCCGTCCTGCCCGTAGCCGGAAAGAGAACAATAAATCAGCCGTGGATGGCGGCTGCACAATTCGGCGGCTCCCATGCCCATGCGATCAGCCACACCCGGTGCGAAGTTTTCCAGAATGACGTCTACTCGGTCGGCCAGGCGATGCAGAGCCTCCAGGCCGGCCTTCTTCTTGACGTCTATCGCAAAGCTTCGTTTGTTTCCATTGAGCCAGACGTAACCGGACGAGAGACCTCGCACGGCCGAGTCCCAGTTGCGAATCAGGTCGCCGGTCCCCGGCTTTTCAAGCTTGATGACCTCAGCTCCCATGTCTCCGAGTATCCGAGAGCAATGCGGTCCTGCTACTGAAACTTCCAGAGCCAGAACCCGGATACCGGTGAGGGCTGATGGAGTTTTTTTCGGCCGATCGTCTTCTCCGGCCGGCATTAGGAACGGATTTCCGGAAAGAGTTGCTGTTTTGGAGCGTGCGCGCGTTTCCACACCATCACGCTTCGGGCATAGTCGATGACAACTTTGCCCTCCTGCTGGACGCCGCGCGTGCGAACCTTGATAATGCCCCACTGAGGCTTGGATTTGGATTCCCGCTTTTCCAGAACCTCGGATTCCGAGTACAGAGTGTCCCCCGCAAACAGAGGATTCGGCAGTTTGATTTCATCCCAGCCCAGAGCGAAGCCATTCTCGCTCACATCCGCCACTCCCATTCCCGCTACAATGGCGAGCGTCAGGGCGCTGTTGATCAAACATTTACCGAATTCCGTGCGCTTGCCGTATTCGTTATTGAAATGGATTTGATTCGTATTGTTGGTCAGAAGGGTGAACCAGATGTTGTCATTTTCTGTTACGGTTCTGCCGAGGCGGCAGCGGTAGACGTCTCCGACCTCGAAATCCTCGAAAAACCGACCTTCCCAACCCGGCTTAATAGCCATGCTGAACCCTCCATAGTTGATTTATAATTGGCGGCCCTTAATATATCACCGCATCTTCGGAGGACAAGGCATGGACTCATCCGTACAGGAATCGCAGCAGGCTATTCGGGAAGAAGTTCGCAAGCTCTGCCAGGCTTACCCGGACGCTTATTGGCAGGAAGTAGATAAGAAAGAGCTGTATCCGCAGGAATTCGTGGACGCGCTGACCCGTAGCGGATACCTCGCGGCCTTGATCCCGGAGGAATACGGGGGCGCGGGGCTGGGCATCACGGAAGCCAGCATCATCCTGGAAGAGATCAACCGGTCGGGCGGAAACTCCACGGCCTGCCATGCCCAGATGTACACGATGGGCACGCTGCTTCGTCACGGGAGCGAGGAACAGAAGCGGCGCTATCTTCCCTCGATTGCCCAGGGCGAGCTTCGGCTGCAGGCGTTTGCAGTCACCGAGCCAAACGCCGGCTCGGAAACGACGCGAATCGAGACTCGCGCCGTTCGCAAAGGGGATCGCTATATCGTCAACGGTCAGAAGATTTTCATCTCCCGCGTGAAGCAGTCGGACCTGATGCTTCTGCTGGCTCGAACCACGCCTTATGAGGAGCTGAAAGACAAAACCCAGGGGATCTCTGTTTTCCTGATGGATCTTCGCGATGTCAAAGGCCATCTGGAAGTCCAGCCGCTGGACATCATGCTCAACCATCACACGAATACCGTCTTTTTCGAGGACGTCGAAGTCCCCGCTTCGAACCTGATTGGAGAAGAAGGCAAAGGGTTTCGTTACATCATCGATGGGTGGAACGCAGAACGGATTCTGGTTGCCGCCGAGGCTATTGGCGACGGCCGCTGGTTCGTCGAGCGTGCGTCCCGCTACGCCAGCAACCGGGTGGTGTTTGGACGGCCCATCGGTGCGAATCAGGGAATACAGTTCCCTATCGCCAAGGCGTACGCCCACGTCGAGGCGGCCGACCTGATGCGCTTTGAGGCAGCCGCGAAGTACGACCGCAAGGAGAAGTGCGGCGCCGAAGCCAACATGGCCAAGCTGCTGGCGTCCGAGGCGTCCTGGGAAGCCGCTGACGTTTGTATGTCCACCTATGGAGGTTATGGATTTGCGCGCGACTATGATGTCGAGAGAAAGTTTCGAGAGACTCGCCTGTTTGTAGCCGCTCCTGTAAGCAACAACATGGTGCTGGCTTTCCTGGGGCAGAACGTCCTGGGTATGCCGAAGTCATATTGAAAACGTGTGTTTCCCCCTTTCAAATCACTGATGGCCACTGACCAATGACTAATGAACTTGAGGATTGAGGATTGAGAAATGAGGGGATTTTTGAATGCTCAATTTCATTTCTCAATCCTCAATCCTCAAGTTCATTAGTCATTGGTCAGTGGCCATCAGTCATCAGTGATTTGGAAGAAGGGAACACCGTAATAGAAAGGCCTCTTCAACATGGATCAAAGAACGACCTTAATGCGCTCCTGGATGTTTGTGCCGGGAGACCGCCAGCGCATGATCGACAAATCCCTGGGACTTCCTGTGGACGCCATCCTGATGGACATCGAAGATGGCGTGGCTCCCGCGGCGAAGGACACGGCCCGCCGTCAAATCGCAGACTCGCTCGATCAGATAACAGCGCGCAAGAAGGAAAATCCCTCCCTCCGCACGCCTGCCCGGTTCGTGCGGATCAACGCCGTGGGACACGAGCGAATGCACGCCGATCTTGAGCATGTCATCAGGCCGGCTTTGGAGGGCCTTGCCGTCCCAAAGACAGAGACCGTCGACGACGTAAAGATTGTGGAGCGGATCCTGGACGAGCGCGAACCCAAAATGGGAATACCTTCCGGAAGCGTGCGGCTGCTGATCGCCCTTGAAAGTCCAAAGGGCTTGTTCAACGCCTACGCCATTGCCGCTTCTTCGCCGCGCATCATCGGGCTCATGTTCGGAGCGGAGGATTTTTCCAGAGAGCTGAACCTTCCGCTTCGGCGCGAGGGCGAAGCCACCGACCTCATTTATGCCCGCTCGTCTGTGGTAACAGCAGCCGCCGCTGCCCATGTCCAGTCTGTGGACGGAGTCTGGCCGAATTTTCAGGATATAGAAGGCCTGCGGAAGTTTGCTCTCCAATCCCGGCGCCTGGGATTTTCAGGAATGTCTCTGATCCACCCTGCCCAGGTCGATGAAGTGAACGCGGCCTTCACTCCCGGGGCCGACGAGATTGATTACTGCCGGCGCGTGGTCCAGGCTTTTGACGATGCACGATCCCGCGGTGAAGGTGCCATTGCTTTCGGCGGGCAGCTCCTGGATAAAGCCATTGTCGATCGGGCCCGGCAGACTCTGGCGCTGGCGGAATCGCTGGTTCGAACGTAACAAAGAAAACCAGCCGCGAATTACGCGGATTACGCGAATGGGCGCATTAAGGATTCCTTGATGCGCCCATTCGCGTAATCCGCGTAATTCGCGGCTGGTTTTCTTTGCTCAATCCAACCACATGAGTTTCGCCGGATTGTCGTGAAGCATAACCCGGACTTCCTCCGGCTTGATCCCGAACGCGAGCAGCGCGCGAATGAAGACCCTCATTCCGTCGATGCTGTCCATGTGCAAGACCTGCCCGAAATCGCTTCCGATGATGCATCGCTCGGGACCGATTTCCTTGATCGTGCGGATCGTTTCCATCGGATCGGCTACCGGCTGATACAGGCTTGGGATCATGGGCTGGCAGTAGGTTCCAACGTAGACCCCGAGATCGGCGAGCTGCTTCATCTCGTCCAACAGGAGCTTATTCAATTCCAGCAGAGGGTGATCCAGAGTGGCCCGCACACCAAGCTCCTTGGCCTTTTTCGCAAGCGGCAACAGCTCCTGAAAATCGGTGTGTCCGAAACCGATTCCGACTTTCTTTTCCACTGCCATTTTCATGATCTCGACGACCTCCGGGAGCACTTCGCCGGATTCGCTCACCAGCCGGACGCCCCCTCTCTCCGGATGCCCGGCTCCGCGCCAGAAGCCAAACGAGGTGAACGTGGGAAACCAGATCATCTTGAAGTTTGGATACTGAAGGCCGATGCGGATGGCGTCGGGGTTCATTCCCAGGCACGTGCCCGCTCCGCCATAGATCTCCACGCGGCGGGCGAGTTCTCCCTTTTCGACCAGGTAGTCGATGTGGCGCTGAGCCAGAAAGGCGGCATTGGCGCTGACGTTCCAGTGATCCTTAAAAGCGAGCGCCCGCATGCCTGCCTTGGAAGCGTCAATGGCGATCTGAATCATGTCCTGAGAGCGATGAACAAAGTCCGGATAAGCATGGATGTGGCAGTCGATCGCTCCCACTAAGAGCTTGTTCTCGATACCCGGATAAATCTTGAGCATCTCCGGGTTGTCTTTGAGCATTTGATAGAAGTAGTCCTTGGCATTGAGTTGCCGGACTCGTTCAACGGTCAGGACTCGGCCCACAAGGAGCTGTCGGGCCGCTTCCGCATCAGCAGCAAAATCGCACATCGTAGCCTCCGTTAAGATTTATGAATTTCCCCACGCTTCGACAAATCGGCGAGCATC
The DNA here is from genome assembly GCA_003223895.1 of Acidobacteriota bacterium. GTDB lineage: Bacteria > Acidobacteriota > Terriglobia > 20CM-2-55-15 > 20CM-2-55-15 > 20CM-2-55-15. The sequence goes on along the minus strand of QHXD01000096.1, from coordinate 63 downwards.
CTCTATAACTGGCTCCGTGACGGGGACATAAGGAACAATCATCCGGTCGACACCGGCTTCTAC
>QHXD01000736.1 GCA_003223895.1 Acidobacteriota bacterium | reverse complement strand
CAGCCCGACAAAGAGGGAAGGTCGCCGCTGTTCATTGCCGAGGGCTACAAGGCGGGACGACCTCAACCTTCACGCCCGACAATCGACGAGATTACTCGCCTCATGCTCGCCGCAGGCCTTCCCACAGACGGGCCACGGCCGGAGATAAAAGATATTTACGCGAGGCCAGCGGCCCCTCGCCCAACCCCCGCAAAACCGTAGGGCTCAGGAGTTGCGTCACCTGTGCGAAGGCCGCCTTCCCGGCGGCCTTCGCACGTCAGAAGCTCAACTTGAGCGCGAACTGAACAAACCGCGGATTAACAGACGTGGATGAAATCTGCCCGAAGGTCGACGAGCTGAAATTCGTGTCCGGATTACTGAACTGAGGAGTGTTGAACAGGTTGAAGAACTCGGCCCGGAATTCCACGAGCCTGCTTTCACCCAGTGGAATCTTCTTCAGAATGGACATGTCGACGTTGGACTGTCCCGGCCCGGTCACGATGCTTGCGCCGCTGTTTCCGAAGGCGGTTGCCCGACCGTCATCACCGACCACTCGAGGAGTCGTGAAACACGCCGCGTTGAAGTAGCGCGAGAGCCTGTCCTGCATCCGGCCGGAAGTAACCAGATCGGCGTGCGTGCAACCCGCAGCCAGCTGCGCCCGATCTCCGGTAAGCCCGGTGACGTTATTCGAGTTGGTGTACAGAATGGTAAGCGGCGTACCGCTCTGGAAAGCCGCGACACCGGAGACTGACCAGCCACTCGCCAGCTTTCCAATAGCGCGGTTCCCGGCGATACCGGGAAGATCGTAGACATAGCTGAAAACAAATCGATGGTCGCGGCTGGTTTCGGACTTCCCATACCCCTGCTTCTTGCTGGCCCTCTCGTCTCCCGGTTGGAAGCCACCTTGATAAGCGAGGTATGACCGTGCGGCATCCAGGTCCATCGTTCGGGAAAAAGTATAGGAGGTCAAAAACTGAAGACCTCTGCTCATCCGCTTCGTGAGACTCGTCTGCAGACCGTTGTACCAGATCGCTCCGGATGTTTCCTTGAAGTTTATTCCAGTCGCCGAAAAGCCCAGCAAAGGAACGCGCTGCCGGACGTTGGCAACTGTGTTCGTGGTGATGCCCCGAACAGGGTTCGAGGGACTTGCAAGAAACGCCTCGTTGGTTGGACGGCCGCGCTGCAGGTGTGTGCCCCGGCTGCCCACATAACCGACTTCCAGCAGGAAGTTCGACGCCATTTGGGTTTGTATGTTCAAGCTGTACTGTTGCGTGATGGGCGGACGATAGTCCATTGCCATCGCTGTCTCGGCATCGAGAGACGCGGGCGTAACCGGAGTTTTTGCCCAGATGAGATGGTCGACATCCGTCGTGTACCTGGGAGGAAGAGGCACGAATGGGTTTTGAAACGTAAACGACGCTGCGTCGATTCCGCTGCGTGTGGTGTCTCCACTCTGGCGAAAAACCCCGCCCATGGTCAGAGGACCGGCGTTGCCGCTGATGTGGCTGTAATACACTCCGTAACCGCCGCGCAGCAACAGCCTGCTGGAATTCGGCAGGATTTGCCATGACAAACCCAGGCGAGGCGCCAGGTTGTTCTGTCCGCCACCGTCGATACCCAGACTGTTAGTGCCTTGAGTAGCACCGGCAGGAATGCCGCCGGTTGCGGGGAACTGGTCTGCGCAGCAGAAGTTTTTCGGAATGATGTAACCCGCAAAGGTTCCCTGAGGCGGCGGGTTCGGATCGCCGCGAGCCGGATCGAAATTCACACCGATGCCGAGAATGTCGGTAACTGCTCCAAGCCGCTCGTATCGAAGGCCGACGTTCATCGCCAGACGGCCGAGTTTCATGTCGTCCTGCAGATACCCGAAACCATCCCACAAACGCATCTTCTTGAAACGGTCGCCGGGCGTATAGCCGGACGCGTTGATGTTGCTGAACTGGCTGCCGTTCGAGGCCGCATCCAGTCCCAGCAGGAAATCCGGGAAACTCAGAAAAGTGATGCTTGCCGTTGCTCGCTGGTGATCCAGATTGGTCTTGAGGCGAGTGATGCCGCCGCCAAAGCGAACATTGTGGTTCCCCAGCACATACGAAATATGATCCTGGATCGCATAGACTCCCTGTGGATAGTTGATCGTCTGACCGGCGGATGCCACGTATGAACCTGTGATCGTAATGTTCGGGTAGGTATCGTACATGAACGGCGCATTGATTCCGACGTCGGAGTAATTGAACGCTCCTTTGTGCTTCAGGGCCTGGAGACTTACAAAGGCTCCGACGCGCGCTTCATTGAATACACGTGGACTGAGAATATAGCTGTGCGACAGCGACATCACCGTGTACCTGGCCCTCAGCGATAAAGGCGATCCCTTCACATTTGCCGCCGGCACTCCAAACTCCACATGCTGGTCGCTGTCTGCATAAAAGGCGCGAAGAGCAAACTTGCTTTTGTCGGACTGGAGGAAATCCAGATTCACCATGTACTGGTTTTCGTCGAATGTGCAGGGCGCGCAAACGGCTGGGAGGGATCGATGATCTGCGGTGTCGGAAACAAATAGCCGCCATCCGCCCCCTTGAGGTTCAGCAGGCGCAACGCCACCGGATTGATGTTGGAGCCGTCCGCCCTGATCGCGACTCCCCCATTTTGACCTGCACGACCGGCGAACAATGCACCCAGGGCTGCCGCCGATCGGTCATTGGTCAACGGAGGAGAAGAGATCGTCGAGCTGCATTTCGCGTTGAATTTTCCGGCAGCCAGTCCGTTGAACTGCTTTGTACCTTGATAGGATCCGAAGAACAGCAACTTTTCTTTCTTGATCGGTCCTCCGATCGTTCCGCCATATTGGTTCTGCCTGACGACCGGCTTTTTCTGTCCGGCACGATTAAAGAAGAAATCATTGGCATTCAACGCTTCGTTCCGAAAGAACTCGAAGACGGAGCCGTGAAAGTCATTCGATCCTGACTTCGTAATGATGTTGACGTTGGCGCCCGCATTCCGTCCGAAAGAAGCATCGGCCTGAGCGGTCTGGACCTTGAACTCCTGGATCGTGTCGGGGTTGGGTATTGCCGCGCCCGGAGTCAGACCATTGTCGCTCTGTTGAAAATCGTTGGTGTCCACACCGTCGATCTGGAAATTGTGATCAAAGGAGCGGCTTCCGTTAACGCTGGTCCGTGCTGTGATCTGCCCTCCACTGCCTCGGCCAAGCTCGGCCGCATTCGTCACGTCGGTAGTAATCCCTGGCGAGAGGCCGAGAATCTGAGTGAAGTTCCGGCTCACCAGCGGAAGATTCATAACGATCGTTTCACCCACGACACGTCCCAGCGCGCTGGTTTCCTGTTGCACCATTTGTGGCGCCGCTTCTACCGAAATCGTTTCCGACAACGCGCCAACTTCAAGCCGAATGTCGAGACGAACAGTTTCCGTGACCACGATTCGAAGCGCGGAACGACTGGTTGTTTTGAACCCTTCCAGGGCCGCGTCCAGACGATAGGAGCCCGGGACCAGTTGAAGAAACGAATAGCTGCCGCTTTCGCCCGAGATCGTCGAGCGCGCTTCTCCAGTAGCTTCGTTGGTGAGCGTTAATTTCACGCCCGGTACAACGGCGGGCGTAGCGTCTGTTGTGGTTCCTGTCAGGGCTCCCGTCGAGGCTGATTGGGAGAAGCTCGATGGAGTTCCACAAACCAGGAGCATGATTGTTAGAGAAAGTATTATCTTTGATCGTCCGTACACAGATCCCCCTTCCGCATTAATCGATGTTTACCGATTGAGATGCCTTCGCGACGCGCCGCTCAACGGGTCGCGGACGGCAATCCGAACGGACTCCTGCATCTTTCAGATGCCCGGCGTGTTGACCCTAATCCTGTAAATTCCCGTGCGCGCGGCGATGTAGAGCGTCTTCTTGTCGGCGTCGCCGAATCCAATATTGGTGGAAGTCTCCGGGGCGCGGATGGTGCCGAGATGCTTTCCTTCCGGCGAGACGATCCACACGCCGCCGGGACCAGTTTCGTAGAGATTGCCCCTGGTATCGACTCGCAGGCCGTCGGTGACCCCGGTTCCGGTTGCCTTGCTCAGGTCGATGAACAGCTTG
>QHXD01000735.1 GCA_003223895.1 Acidobacteriota bacterium | reverse complement strand
CTCAGTTCAGGGGTCTCGCCGGCGCGCGTGCTGCGGGACGGCGGAGGCCCGAGCGCACGCGAGGGCAATGCGACCGCCGCCGCTATACGTTCGCCACGCTCCCGCCTGAGGAATGGCGCGAGCCTAATGGCGAGTCGAGGTGAATAAGAGGTTGTTAGGAAATAAACTATCCATCTAGACTGGATGGATTTCGTAGTTCCAGTCGCCGTGGAATTTGTCGCGTCGTAGACGCACGCCCGCAAGTTCCTGGTCATCGATCTTGGTTCCGGCTGGATAGGTTCCAGAATCCAGCTCGGCATGAACTTTCAGTCCCTTCGTCGTCGTCGTGGCTGCGATTAGATTGACGATCACTTCGAAGCTCAAGAGAGGTTTTCCGCGCCAGTTTTGACTGATGAAGCTGAACAGTCGATGCTCGATCTTGTTCCATTTGCTGGTTCCCGGCGGAAAATGGGAGACGGCAATTCGCAGTCCTGTTTCATCGGCCAGCTTTTGTAGCTCCACTTTCCACAGCCGGAGGCGCGGGCCGTTACTGCCTCCGGCATCCGCGGTAATCAGCAGCCGATGGGCTTTCGGATAAACCGAGTGCCCCATCGACTGCCACCACCGCCGGATGCTCTCCACTGCGAATGATGCCGTGTCGTGGTCCACTCCCACGCTCACCCATCCGGTGTTCTGAGCCAGATCATAGATTCCGTATGGTGTGGCGCGCCCCAGTTCCGGAATTAGAAAATCATGGACCCGGACCTTCTCCGGTTTCCCCTGCGGTCGCAATTCGCGCCCGCCATTCTTGAAGTCGCCCACCAGTTCCTTCTTCTTCGTGTCCACCGAGATCACCGGTTGTTTGCTGGCCAAGAAACGCTGCACCTTGCGATTGATGTATTCAAACTGTGCGTTTCGGTCCGGGTGCCCATCGCCCTCAGTGGTCTTGCGGTTGGCCTGGAGACTGTAGCCCAATTCCCGCAGCAACTCTGCCACTACCGGGTAGCTGATGACATGTCCCTGCTTCCCCAATTCCGCCGCCAAGCGTCGCACGCTCTTGCAGGTCCATCGCAATGGGGACTCCGGGTCACCACGCGTAACTGGCTCCACAAGTTTCTCCAGGTCTGCCAGAACTGTGGCATCCCGCTCCGCTATCTTCTTGCGCCCGCCTCCGGGCCGTCGCACCCGTCCCTCCAGCGCCGTCTTGGGATTCTTCAACTCCGCAATCCCTTGACGAATCACAGGACGGGAGATTCCAGTTGCTCGCGAGACAGCCGAAATCCCGCCCCTTGGTAACGCAAGGCTCTCGGCGCCCGCTACCAACCGGCGCGAACGCTCGTCCAGTAGCCTACTCAAAGCCAAGAAACGTTTCTTGATTCCGGCGAGGTCTGTCACCTCTCCAGAATAGTCGAAAACATTCTAGATTGGAAATGTTATTTCTTAACGAGTCCTAAGATCCGTTGCACTTCCAAAAGGCCAAGTAGCGCAATGGAGACAACGAGCCAACGCATAGGCAGTGATGTTAACACACCCAGGCGCGCGAGCGTGCTACGCCGATGGCCTGTGCTACCCGCCCATACGTTTGCTGGCGCGAGCGGCTTCCGGTCATTACTCCGTTGGCCTCAAATTGATCAAAAACGCCCGAGCGTGAGATCTGGCCTGCAACGGGTACGCGACCTCGTTCCCGTCGCCTCGGGACGTATCGATGCCCACAGATTCCTCTGACGAGGCGAAAGGAAAGGCCACGCCCGGATCGCGGAGCTGCTGCGGAAATGGCAGAAAAGTCCATAAAATCGCTTGACAATAAAAGTTGTCAATGATTCAATAGCCATATCGATGTTGGCAGTAGAAGTCATTGACGATCCCGCGGCAGCGGCCGTAGCACTCGATCCGGTCCGGAGCCGCCTGCTTTCCGAGCTGGCGGAACCGGCCTCCGCCGCGACACTCGCCAACAGACTCGGCATTCCGCGGCAGAAGATCAACTATCACGTACGCGCGCTCGAATCGTACGATCTGGTGCGCGTCGCCGAGAAGCGCCGGTGGGGCGGACTCACCGAACGCATGATGGTAGCGAGCGCCGCCTCTTACCTGGTCTCCCCGGGCGCGATGGGTCCAGTCGCGGCCGATCCCGACCGCAACCCGGACCGCCTGTCGGCCAGCTACTTGATCGCGCTGGCAGCGCGAATCGTCCGCGAGGTGAAGGCGCTGCTGACGCGATCGGCCGAAACCGAAAAACGACTCCCGACGCTCTCGGTCGACACCGTGATTCGTTTCCGGTCCGCGGCCGACCGCGCCGAATTCAGACAAGAACTGACCCACGCAATAACGCATCTGGCCGCAAAGTATCACGACGAACAGGCACCGGGCGGCCGGCCGCACCGATTGGTTGCTGTGGCCTATCCGATGCCGCCAAATACGAATTCCAAGGAGCAATCATGAGCGTGAAAAAGGAAGCAAATGGACGCCGTTCGATCTCGGTCGAGGTCGAAGTTCCCGGCACTCCCGAAGAGGTTTGGGACGCGATCGCGACCGGCCCCGGCATTTCGAAGTGGTTCGTGCCGGCCCAGGTAGAGCCGCATGTGGGCGGCAAACTCGTCCTGAACTTCGGACCCGGCATGGATTCCGTCTCCGAAGTCACCGCGTGGGATGCGCCGCACCGCTTCAGTGCGACTAGCAAAGGACTGGGACCGAACGCACCGGAGATGGCAACTGAGTGGACGGTGGAAGCGCGCGCCGGTGGCACGTGCACTGTGCGCGTCGTGCA
>QHXD01000759.1 GCA_003223895.1 Acidobacteriota bacterium | reverse complement strand
AGGCCCGCGATTCATTGATGTTCATCACGCAGCGCCCGGATATCACTTTCGTGCGAGGAGACGGTTCGTGGCTCTACGACGCCGAAGGACACGCCTATCTCGACTTCGTGCAGGGCTGGGCTGTGAACTCGCTCGGCCACTCGCCGCGCATCGTACGCGAGGCGCTTGCCGCACAGTCGGAGCGCGTGATCAACGTCAGCCCCGCGTACTACAACGAGCCGATGCGGCGCCTGGCCGGGCTGCTCGCACGTCTCTCCGGACTCGACCGGGTTTTCTTCGCCAACAGTGGAGCCGAGGCCAACGAAGGCGCCATCAAGCTCGCGCGCAAGTGGGGTTCGATGAAACGCGCCGGCGCTTATCAGATCGTGGTGTTCGAGGACGCATTCCACGGGCGCACCCTTGCCACCATGTCGGCTTCGGGAAAACCTCAGTGGCAGGACCTCTACGAACCCAAGGTCTCCGGCTTCGTCCGGGTACCCAGGAACGACCTTTCGGCTACGCGCCGCGCGATCGGTCCGAACACCGCGGCCGTCATGCTCGAACCGATCCAGGGTGAAGCGGGAGTTGTTCCCTTCTCCAACGAGTTTCTTCGGGGTTTGCGGGAACTCACCAGCGAGCTTGGCGTGCTTCTCCTCCTCGACGAAATCCAGACGGGCATCGGGCGAACCGGCCGCATGTTTCACTTTGAACATGCGGGATTCCGCCCGGATGTGATGACGCTGGGAAAAGGCATCGGAGCCGGGGTCCCGCTGGCTGCCTTGCTTGCGCGCGAAGATGTGTGCATTTTCGAAGCCGGGGATCAGGGCGGCACGTTCAATGGGAACCCGCTCATGACAGCGGTAGGCCACGCCGTGGTTCAGGAGATTTCGCGGCCGGCCTTCCTGGCCGAAGTCGAACGAAACGGCGAGTACCTCGCCGCCCGGTTGCGCGCGCTCTCCGAGGAACTCGGCCTCGGGGAAGTGCGCGGCCAGGGTCTGTTGCTCGCCCTTGAACTGCGACGCGAAGTCGCTTCCAAAGTCGTCGAAGCGGCCCTGGCGCGCCGGCTGTTGATCAATTCGCCGCGCCCCACGGCCCTACGCTTCATGCCTGCGCTGAACGTGACGCGGGATGAACTCGACCAGATGCTTGGAATCCTGCGTGAAGCAATCTGCTCCGTTCCTTAGCGATCCGTTCAATGCTCCTCCTGCTGAAACTCTGTCTTGTCCCGATTCTGGTTGCCTCCGTCACGCTGGCAGCGAGACGTTGGGGACCGCGTATCGGAGGGTGGCTGACGGCCCTTCCCATTATCGCGGGGCCGACGCTGTGCTTCTACGCCATCGAGCAGGGGCACGAGTTTGCCGCTCGAGCCACGCAGGCGACGCTCGTTGGGCTGGTCGCCGTGGCCGCGCACGCCGTCACCTATGCCCACGTATGCCGGCGATGGGCCTGGCCGGCGAGTCTCATCGCCAGCTGGATCGCCTTCGCCGTGCTTACAGCGCTGCTTTATGCCGGGCAGTTCAAATCAGCCTGGTCTTGGCTTTGGCCAGCTTTGCCATCGCCCAGCGTCTTCTGCCTGCTCGCAAGCTCGTGGTTTCCGCGGCCGTCCATCCCGGAAGAGACCTGCTGCTGCGGATGCTCGCCGCCGCGGCTCTCGTCCTGATCCTCACTTCAGCGGCGGATCGGCTTGGCCCCACGTTGAGCGGCTTTCTGACTCCCTTTCCCATCGCGACCGCGATCATTGCTGCCTTCACTCAGGCCGAACGCGGACCCGACGCGGTGATTTCCTACTTCCACGGCTTCGTTCCCGCGCTGAGCAGCTTTGCCCTTTTCTGCTTCGTGTTTGCGCTGGCTCTCCTCAGGTTTGGCCTGCCCCTGGCCGTCACTCTGGCGCTCTCCGTCCAACTCGCGATTCAAGGCATCAACCTCTGGCGCATGATGCGATCTCTGTAGCGGCGGTCATAGTCAAATGTGCATGGGACTTCGCTGTCACCGGCGGAGGGACGCCCGCGCCGATCGATCCGCCGAAGAAGCTCGTGGTCCGGGGGCTATATCGCTACGCGCGAAATCCCATGTATATTGGTGTTCTGTCGGTCCTTACTGCGGAGGCGATTCTCGCCCGGAGTCCAGGGATCGCGATTTACGCTGTGCTGGTATGGATAAACTTCCAACTGTTTGTCCTGCTCTACGAAGAGCCCACACTGCGCTCGAAGTTTGGACCTGAATATGAAGAGTACCGCAGAGCCGTTCCCCGCTGGGGAGTGCGGCTCCGATCTAAATGAGCGGGAAAAAAATGCGCTGGATCGGGATGGCTATCTTGTATTTCGGGATGTGATCGGTCCGCAGTGGCTCGAGAACCTGCGCGCAGCATTCGAACGAGCGATGCGGGAGGGCCCGCAGACCAGCGATAAGAAAGAGACCGGCACGCGTCACGTGGCCAATCTGGCGTCGAAGGATCCGGTGTTCGAGGGCGTGTGCACGTCTCCAAAAGTACTCGCCACAGCGCGGCAGATATTGAAGCGTCCGTTTCGAGTATCCCAACTGTCCGGACGAGATCCATTGCCGGGGTTCGGACAACAAGGGCTGCACATCGACTGGTATCAGCGAAGCGGATCGGAACCCTTCAGCATTGTGACCACAATCTGGCTCCTCGACGACTTCACCGAGAGGAATGGCGCGACGCGGCTGGTTCCCGGAAGTCACCTTGTGCCAACCCCGCTGCCGAAATCGATGCAGGAGCCGGCGAATCGTCATCCCAACCAAAAGATCATTACCGCAAGCGCAGGCTCGGTGCTGGTTTTCAACGGACACGTCTACCACAGCGGTACGCGCAACGATTCGAATGCGCCGCGCCGGGTACTTCAATGCCTGTTCCTGGCCAATTGAGCGCGGGCTAAAGAAAAACAGATTAGCCGCGAATTACGCTGATTACGCGAATGGGGCGCAAAAGAAGAATCTCTTTAATGCGCCCCATTCGCGTAATCAGCGTAATTCGCGGCTACTCTGTTTTTTCTTAATATGCAGACGGTCAGAATAAAAGACGCAACCCCAACTGGATTTGCCTCGGGTCTGAAGCAGCAGTCGCCGTACCGAATGCAGGAAGCGGCACAGTTCCCGTTCCAAACGTGTTATTCGGAAACTGCAGATTGGTACGATTCAGCGTATTGAAACTCTCGGCAATCCATTCCATCTTGAAGCGTTCCGTCACCTTCAGTTGACGGCTCAACCGGACATCGAGAGAAGCGGAATTGAATCCGACACCCGTATTACGTCCGATCCCCGCCGGACGCGCCGCGGTGGTCTGAATCGTTTGTCCGCCTGTCACGATGTTAAATGGATAGGCGGAGCCATAGTTGAAGATCGGGCTCAACTGGAATCCGGCGACGGTGACTTGACCGCTCACGGTCAGACGATGCCTCTGATCGTTGTCGGAGAGTCCGCGATCGTCCCGGAGGTTGAAATTGGTCTGGGGAGAGCTGAAGAAGAAGTTCCCTGTGTTGTCGATGGCCCTGGACAAAGTGTAGGAAACCCTCGCCATCGCGCCCTTCAACGCGCGGCGCTGGAACGAAAGCGTCATGCCGTTGTAATAAGAGTCCCCCTGGCCGCTGTATTGCGTGATGTTTGCGAAATTCGGATTGGGGCGCCCCAGATTGACGGGGTCCTGTGCGGCAGTCACCGTCGGCACGTTGAGATTTCGCTGCATGACGATGTGAACCCCGCGCAGATACAGATATGCAACCGAAACGGAAGTGTTCTGCGCCAGTTCGCGCTCGATTTGCAGGTTCGCCTGCAATCCATAGGCATTCTCGATGTGGGAATCGATGGTAGCCAGGTTGAACAGTGTGCCCGTGGGAAATGACGCCAGCTTGTTCGGAAAACCCGGCGCGCCCGTCTGAGTCCTCTGCAACGTGATCGACTTATAGTCCGTGCCGGCGCCGCGCAAGGCATTGGCGACGGCTCGCAGTGGAATGCGGTCATAGTATTGCCCAAAACCAAGGCGAATCACGGTCCTGTGATTCCCGGGCGCGTACGCCAGCCCGATCCGCGGACTGAAATTCCCGTTTCTGGTTTGGATGCCGGCGGCGAGCCAGCTCACATCGTGGCGAATGCCGGCATTGAGAGTCAGATCCGTACGGACCCGCCACTCATCCTGGATGAACCATCCCAGGTTGGGGTTCGTCTGAAACCAGTCCACCTTCCCAAAGGCCTGTCCGAACGTGTTGTAGGTGCCCGTTTGGAAATTCGCGAGGGACGTATAGCTGTAAGACCCGTACAGAG
>QHXD01000758.1 GCA_003223895.1 Acidobacteriota bacterium | reverse complement strand
GCTGTGTCAAAGAAACTTCTGTTCGTCTATGTGCGAAGCGTTCGAGGAGGCAATGACCTTCCGGCATGGAGGGGAACACAAGACCGATTCAGGCGGTCTGCGCTATGCCGCGGGCTCGGTCTTTTTTCCTTCTGCGAGTTCGCTAACGTGCGGGATACGACTGGAATGAATATTCTTCCATTCGGTGATGAGATGAATGTGCGTCGCGCAATCCGGAAAAATTACGCCGGCAGGTATGATGATCTCCGTTCCACAGCACAGATTCTTGTAAACGCCGAAGCTGTTATTGATCTCGCCGTTGCGAGGCATCCTGGTCCCGCTATCGCATCTCCATTTCCAGTTTTTTGCCTATATCCTTGGAGCTTTCGATCCAATGTGTTAGGCAGCGTACATAAGACAAAGACGGAGCAATCGGGAAGTTTGTCCGGTAGGAGGTGGTAATTACGTTGCAACTGAATAGGCAGTACAGTTCCATTCGGGTCATTTCCGCTTGAAAACATCCGCCCGTCCGTCCGCCCCGCTCCCGATTGATGCCCGTGCATCAGGACGGCCGATCGTGGGCAGTCTACGCCGACCCTCCGTTTTTAAAATCCTGTTGATTGACGCAAACGCCCACCAGCTTCTCCAGGATGGACAAATCCAGAGGCTTGCCCAGGTGAGCGAACGCCCCCAGGCTGATCGATCGTTTGGTAAGCTCCTCCTTCCCCTGTCCGGTCATCATGATCACTTGAACGGCGGGCCGCTTCACTTTGATCAGACGTAAGAGTTCGGTGCCGCCCACGCTGAGATCGAGAAGAACGACTCGTATATCGGGAAACTCATCCAGGGCGTCCAGGCAGGTCACGGCCCGGTCGGCCCAGCAGACCAAATAGCCGCGGCTGGTCAAGAATTGCGTCAGCAGACGAATGATGGCATCTTCATCATCCACAATCAGAAGGCGGGCCGGTTGAATCATGGCGGCATCCTGTCATTGAAGTTAGGGTCATCGCCGCGCGGCGATGGAGCGCAGGCGCACCGCCAAATCCGCCCGACCTTGACTCTCCAGCGCATCGGCCAACGATAGAACGTTCTCCCACATTCTCGGAGCGTAGGTTGGATCATCGGGACGAAGCAGCATCATTTGCTGGATTAAGCGCACGACCGTCACTCTATCGACGACTGCTGTATTCCGCAGCGTGGCCAGGACCTCTTCGGTCACGCGGTTCAATTCCAGGATCAAATCCGGATCGGGCGGGAGTGCCTGCGAAGACATTCTTGTCCCTTCATACCAAGAGACGTAATCTGTCGACGATACCGCCCACACCATTTCCCTTTTTTGTACACGCGTGCAAAATTTGGCTATCCTCGGACTATGCCCATCCGCCACTCCTCGATCGACTCCATCCGCGCCGAACTCAGCTGGGTCACCCCAAAGCCCGATCCGAATAAGTGCGGCTGCCGGCATGTGCTCTGTTGCGAGCGCGAAGGCCATGCGCGCGGTGCGTGTCCATCCCCGCCCACAACCCAGCTATGGACCTTCCGATGGGAGTACTTCTGCGCGAATTGTCGTCCTCAGCGGCGCAGACATAAACGTCGTTCAATGAACCTGAAACTCGAACCGTCACCGCAGCATCTGTAACTGCCGGAACCCCGTACGTTATGACGGCGTCGGCAAATACATACTTCGGCGTGCACGTCGGCGACCGGTTGCCAGTACGCGGTCCTCGGGCTTGCCGTAGGGCTGGTGTCGATACCCGCTGCGGGCCGGATCGGCGGCGCAACGGATTTGAAAATCCTGCATGCGCTCAAACAACGCGAGCAACTGAGCCTGGTCTGGGTACTGATCCAGTCCTGAACGCTCCAGTGCAGCCAGCAACTCGTGCGTTGCTTCGAGGGTGGAGAGGCAACCAATTTGAGGCTGTTGCTTGATAACAAAGCGGCTCGGAGCTCCAGCGTTGAACATCACTCGCGGTAGACGCTGCAGGCTTGGACTGACTCGAAGCATTTTGCGGGAGCCTATCCAGGTTGCGTCGAGCAACAGAACGAGCAGGCGGCGCTCACCTAGGTCGCTGGCGACGAGATCGCCTTTTGAGAGATTGCGCGCTGTGGCGCCCGGGTAGACTAGCACGGGGAAGTAACTGGAATCGTTAATCAAGCGCTGAACCGCTGCGTGGTCGTCGAAGCCAACACCCACGTGAATCTCGCTGTTAGCGAGACAGAGGTGCGCGAGTCGACCGGTCCCGGCTTTCTCCCGTTTGAACTCCTTCGGGTGCATCAGATAAAGGAACTTCGTCCGTGTATCCATCGGCCGGATTGATGTGCACCAGCAAAGCGCCTTCGGCCAGAAACATTGATAACACGTGGGACGACTCATGCGAGCCGTCATCCTCGCATGATGAGCGCGGGCGCGTCACCGAAAAACACTTTCAGAATTGTCCTCGCTGAGGAATGGCAAACAATCCTGGTTTTGTTTGTTCAGGACGCAAGGACAGACCCGGCTTCCCAGTACACAAATCTATTCCGTCGGATATCTCCTACCGGTGGTAGTAGGACCTGAGCTTTCCCATAGGCGAAACCGGTGGAGATCCGAATGATCGTTCGACACGCATTCCGTTGTGCAGAAGCATCTCTTTGCGTGAATCCACTTGTCCGTAGTACCGCTATCCCGTCACTGTGCCGGCGAACTTGAGGGCAGTTTTATAAGTCCGGTATACCGATTATCCAGTACTTGGAAGAATTGATTGATTAGTCCGCCACCCTCGGATTGTCGTCGTGCCT
>QHXD01000757.1:6568-7608 GCA_003223895.1 Acidobacteriota bacterium | reverse complement strand
GACAGTGAGAAGTTTGCGGGTCCAGGCGCCAGTGCCGCGACATTACTCGGGCGCTTCCAGTTCGATATTTCGGAATCATCCGCTCCAGCCGGATCCGCGCCTCCCTCCTCCGATTTGACGATCGCCAATCCGCTCAACGCAGGCATTATTACCGGACCGGGGCCGCAATCTCGCCCGGTAGCCGCTGTCGATCCGATCCTTCCGAACCGTCTTGCCATCGCCAGCAATGATTACCAGTCCGGTACTGTGACCGTCAGCACAACTGAGGACCGCGGAAAGACGTGGCACGCGACGACACTAAGCCGCTCGCTCGGCAACCAGCAGTTTTTTGCAGCTCACAACCCGAGTCTGGCCTTTGATTCGCTGGGCAGGCTGTCTGTGGTCTATACGCTCTCGAACTTGAACGATTCAGGAAATGCGACAGTCATCAGCGAGTCGACTGACGGAGTGACCTTTAGCCCACCGTCGGCAATCAGCCTCCACCCGGCATCCGATCAGATCATTGACAGCCGGCCGGTGATTGCAATCAGGTCCGGCCGCCGCTATGTTGCCTGGGACAGCTTCTCGAATGCCACCGGACTCTATACCATCAAGTTGGCCAGGTCTCCACAAGGCGGACTGTTCGACTCTCCGATAAGCGTAGTCAGCGACGGCCTGCTGAGCTCACCTGCGCTTGCCGTGAGCGAGCGCGACGTTTATGTCGGATGGGACGACTGGGGATTCAACTCCCGTTCGCCATACAACACCGGTGGAAGGCTGATGATGACTTCTGCCCCGATCGAAGGAAGCACCAATTTCAGCGCACCGCAAGAGATTGCCGGTACCGACATCGGCTTTGCGCAGACGATAGGAGCCATGCCGGAAATGGGCGCAGCGCCAAACTTGAGCCTTGCCGTGGACCCGGAGAAGGACCGTCTCGTCTACGCTGTATTTGCGGATCGGGGGAACGGATTGGATATCCTCATAACTCGCTACCCTAACGGCGGCAAAACGTGGCAGGAGAGGAGGGTAGTCAATGACGACGCGGGTCCTGCGGATCA
>QHXD01000757.1:0-6539 GCA_003223895.1 Acidobacteriota bacterium | reverse complement strand
CTGCAGCGGATGTATTCATTGCCCGGTCTTCCAACGGAAATCGCTTCGATAATCTGCGGGTCAGTAGCGTTGCGTCCAACGATTCGTTGACAAATCCGTCGCGCGATTACACAGGGAACCTTGGAGGTCGTACAGCTATAGCCATAACGCAAGGCGGCATGGTGATTGCCTGGACAGACACACGTCAGGGCAGTGAAGATATCTTCTTAAGCATCGTCGAGGCGCCAGAGAAATAAGGCAGGCCTTTACCCCTGCTGAATACCAAGAGGAAACACCGTATCCATGATCGACGCCCCTCCATCCACGTGCAGCGTCTGGCCGGTAATAAAGCCGGCTTCCTCCATGCACAGCAGCAGCACGGCGTTTCCGATATCCTCGGGCGTACCGATGCGTCCCAGCGGAGTCCAGCCGCTCTCGTGCCAGGTCTTGATGGCCTGGAACACTTCTGTTGGCAGGCGGCTCACCACACTGTCGTCCGTAGCTCCGGGGCTGATCACGTTCACGGTGATACCGCGCCGGCCCAGGGCGACGGCAAAGTATCGAGCCAGCGCATCCATTGCCGCTTTGGCAGCACCCATGGCGATCCAGGGTTGCCAACTGCCGGTGCGGCCGCTGGGCGAATAGCTGATGGCGATGATGCGGCCGCCGTCCGGCATCATGCGGGCTACCGTCTGAGCCTCCAGGAGGAACGCCTGCGCCTGGGAATCGAGCGCGCTGTTCCACTGCTCCAGGGTGAGTTCCATCGGAGGCCGGTAGAACGCGGCAAGCTCCGGCCGCGCGTTGCTCACGAGGATGTCGAGCTTGTCGAACTCCCGCCGTACGCGGTCGAACATTCCCTGGATCTCTTCAGGGCGTGTCACGTCGGCTTGCACGACGAACCCATCGCTGCCGCGCGCGCGAACCTGCGCCAGCGTCTCGTTGGCAGCTTCCTCCTGCTTGTAATAGTGAATGGCGGTCTTGACGCCTTGCTCCGCCAGCTTCAGGGCGATCCCTCTCCCGATACCACGCGAGCTGCCGGTGACGAGAGCACGTTTCCCACGGAGTGACATATTCATCTCCCTTCCAGAGAAATAGTTTATTGTCGAGGGTTTTGCGACTCCAAGATTACGACGCGGTGGGCAAAACACAAAGGCAGAATTCGGGGACAGACGTATAAATCACCTAATTTTGAACTGCAAATTAGGTGATTTATACGTCTGTCCCCGAATTCTGCCTTCCTGTCTTTGCGGCTCCCAAAACTACTGACCGTTACCATTGGCGCTGCGGGCTTTGGGAAGCGAGTTGGTGTACTGGCTCGCCGACTTCAACTGCAACGACACTCTGAAGAGTTTCGACTTATACGCGGCAGGCCGCTCTACATATTGGATCGGGTCCGTGATACCGATCGTAATTGCGCCTCTCGCGTGCTCCATGATTTCGGGGGATAATTGCGTTTGTTCCACGACTTCCTCCTTCTTGCGGGGACCAATTGTGCAGGAATGAGTCCACAGACCCGGCCTCGTGAAAACAACGGTTTACAGGCAGCTAATCCAGCAAGTAAGTAGACAACCACAAGACTTACTGTAGCGGCGGTCTATGACCGCCGCTACAGTTAGTTGTCGGGGGTCAGCCGGTAGCCGTCCCCATATACCGTATGGATATAGCGTGGATTGTCGGGGTCTGGTTCGATTTTCCAGCGCAGGCGCGCAACCAGGTTGTCCACGCTCCGCGTGAGCGGCACGTTCTGGTAGCCCCAGACGTTTCGGAGCAGTTCGTCGCGCGTCACAACCTTTCCTTCGCGATCGCTCATGTAATGCAGGACGTCGAGTTCCCGCTGGCTGAACGCGACTTTCTCCTCATTTCGCTCAGCGCTGTAGCGATTGAAATCGATTCGCAGCGAACCCAGAATGAGCGAATCATTGCTCGGATGGACGCGGCGCAAGACGGCGTGAATGCGGGCGAGCAGCTCGTCGAGCGCAAATGGTTTTGTGATGTAGTCGTCGGCGCCCAGCGTCAGACCCTGGACTTTGTTTTCCTTCTGGCTTCGTGCCGAGAGAATGATGATTGCCGTGCGGGATTGCTCTGCGGTCAACCGGCGGCATACTTCGAACCCATCCAGGCCGGGAAGCGTCAGGTCCAGCAGGACCAGATCCGGTTTGAAAGCCTGGCCTTCCCTGAGCGCGCGGCGGCCATCGCCGGCCAGGGCCACATCGAAGCCTTCATAAACCAGGTTGTCGCAAAGTACTCGCGCCAGCGAGGCGTCGTCTTCGACGACCAGGATTCGCCGCTTCATTGGCCGGACTCCCTTTTACCGATGGGCAGCAGGATCTCCGCGACTGTTCCGGAGCCCGGCACGCTCTCCAGCCTGACCTGACCGTGATGATCTTTCAGAATGCGTTGCGCAATCGACAGACCCAGTCCGCTGCCGCCTGAAGTGACGTTGTGACCTCGGAAAAACTTTTCAAAGACATGGGGCACTTCGTCGGGTGGAATACCTCGCCCTTTGTCTGCAATCCGTAAAATGACGTCGCCATCGGAAGCGGAAGCGGAGATGGTCAGATGCCGGGTTCCGTTCGAGTATCGAATGGCGTTGTCCAGGACGTTCTCCAGAACTTGAAGGATGGCAGTCCGATCGGCATGCACCGCTGGAAGAGGAGCAGGAATATCGACGCTGACTTCGAAGCCCTGTTCTTTCAGCTGCGGATTGAAACTGTTCAGCGAAGTTCCGGGATCGACCGATACGAACGTGTAAAAGCGTTCGATATCCTGCACGCGCGAAATCGTGAGTAGATTGTCAACAGTGCGAGTCAACCGGGACACTTCGTTCAGCAACAGCGTGGCATATTCGGCCACTTTCTCCGGCGCCCGGAAGCGTCCTCGAGCCAGTGTCTCGCTGACCAGTCGGATGCTCGAAAGCGGCGTTTTCAGCTCATGCGTAACGGCGGAGACGAACTCCGATTTCATGGTTGCCAGAACGGCCGCGGAACGGGCCGCGCGCACGGTCAGCAGCATTGCGATGACGGCCGCGGCCGCAGCGAAGGAAATGAGCATAAAGGTGCGTCTGGCTCCGCTGGCCGCTGCCAGAATCGACTCGTCGGGGAGCGCTTGTGCGCGAGCGGTCCAGTATCTGACCGGCAGGGCTTCCCCGGGCGCCGTCGCCCGCTGCACGGGATCGAAGAACAGCAGCGGGAATTTTCTTTCGCGTGCCGATGTCTGCGGACCGGGCTGAACGCTGCCGGCCGGGCGGTTGGAGGTGACGAGCGTGCCGTTCTCGTCGAAGATTTCGAGCGCCATGCTGCTGCGGCCCTCGACAACGCGGGACAACTCGGCCGTGAGCTCGCTGAAGTAATGCTTTCGAATCCAATCGATGTTGACAGTGAATCCAACCACGCCCTGCAGTGTCGTGCGGGAGGGCGCGACATACACCGGGCGTGCGATGACCTGGTAAGGTTCTCCTTTGATGGTGGTTTCAAACAGGATCGAACGCGTGCGCAGCGAGGCTTGCTTTCGAAGGAGATGAACCATGTCCGCGAGCTCGGGCGGATCTTTTAGAAGGGTTGTGGGGAACCCCGCTATTTCAACGTTGCCCTCGTACCAGGCCGGCGGCCGATCGGCGCGGTTGAAGACGTATAGAATACCGTCATCCTTTCCTTCGGCTTTCCAGCTGAAGAACGAGTCCGGATAGGGAAATCGTGAGAATGCCCTGGCGGCCTCATCCCCAAGCTCATAGGCTTCCGAGTGGTTTTCCAAAGGATCGAGTTGCGGCAATACCTGGCTTTGCACTCCGCGCATGTCTCGAGTGATTGCCGTGACCATGAGATACAGGACTTCTATGGTGCGGCGATCAACTACTTGCCGGGTGCTTCGCTGCCATTCGGACGTTGCGCGATATCCGAACCACATCAGCAGAATTGTGGCCACGATGAGCGCGCCCGCGAGGATTTGGAAGTAGCAGGATTTCAGGACCTGCTTTATCCGTGCATTCGCTCCGCTCATTTTTTCCTGGCTGCGCCCTGTCGGGCTTGCATTCGCTCCGCTCATTGAAACAGCTCCCGTTCCCGATAGAACCTTGCGGCGCCGGAATGCAAAGGGATCGGTGATGCCTGTACGTGCTCCAGGTCGATCTGGCGGAGTGGAGGAAAAGAATCGGCCAATACGGGCAGCGATTCGAAAAGCGTGCGCGTGATCCAGTAGACGAGGTCTACGGGCAGATCGTCGCGGCAGGCCAGCAACATCTCTACACCGACGGTCTCTATCTCAGGATGGTTCCCGTAGATTCCGGCGGGGATGGATGTTGAATGCAGAAATGGATGATACGCGCGAATTTTATCGATCTGGCCGCGCCCGATCGGAATGAACGTCATTCCAGGCACGCTCATGATTTGCCGGATGCTGGGAGACGGATCATTACCGCGGCCGAAAACGGCGTCTACTTCGCCGGCGCGCAGGGCCCGAATCGCCTCCTCGAGCGGCATCTGTCGGGGGTGCACATCGGCCACCGATAGTCCGACGCCTTCCAGGGTCATCCTGGCGGTAAATTCCGTTGGGCTGCCGATGGTCACGACGACCACCCGCTTGCCGCGAAGGTCCATCAGATTGCGGATCCGGCTCGACTGAAGTGCTATCAAATGCAACGGCGTCGTATAGAGAACAGCTACTCCGCGAAGTCTCCGCCGGGGACTCGGCGAATCGCCTGTGCTTTGCGTGTAGGCCGCGTATGCCACATCCGTCTGAATCATCGCGAGCTCAGCATTCCCCTCCGCGATGAGACGCACGTAATCTCCGGTCAGATCTGTTTTTTGAACTTCGACGCGGGCCGGAAAATGATCCGGCAGGACTTTATTTAATGCCTCCGCCAGAGGATTCGTGATTCGGCCGAGCACTGTGGCGATCCGCACCACCGGCACCGTGTCCCGCTTCTCTACGGGCGCCCGGCATCCAGCCAGTGCAATAAAAACCATCGCGAAGAACCTGCAACCGCTTCTCATGGGAAATCCGTTTCGGCGGAAGTATGTCCCTGGCCAGGCGATTCGTCAAAGGGCAAAGAATGTAAGAGATTGTCGCGAGCCGGAAAGGGTCGTCAGTCGTGGACCCTTTCGGCGTCGATGCGGTGGGAAATGACCTGAAGTTCCATCGCCAGGTTGGCGCTCGCGTGGCGTTCGGCGATAAGTTTCAGAATCAGGACCCCCTGGGCCAGCCTCTTCTGAAAATCGGCCCGTTCGGGGTACATCCCCAACAACTGTTTATATCCGCGGATAACTGTCACCCGCTCAATGACTTCCTGGCCGCCGATCGTTTGCAGAGCATTCGCGGTCACACGGTCAATTTCGACGTAAGTGCTTTGCGACAGCATTGTTCATCTCCTTGACGCCTTCGAAATGGAACGTCTTCCTATAAGAAGACGTAAAATCCGGACCTGAACACGCAAAATACTTGCGGGGAGATATTTTCCCGTCCGGGTCCGTTGGTTCCTGCGTACTTGTTGTTGCATAGTTACAATTTGAAAGCAGGTTGAAGGAGGATCTATGTCGCAGTCCGATTACCGCGCTGAAGTCGAGAAAGCAATCCGTGTGTTCGAAGACGCTGCGAAAGCGAAGGACGCTGACGCGATCGCCGGTCTTTATGCCGAAAATGCCACCCTTCTGCCCCCCGGAACGCCTCCGATCAAGGGGCGTCAAAAGATCCGCGATTTCTGGAAGGCGTTCCTCGAAGCCGCCTCCGATCCCGTGGTGAGACCGGTATTTGTGGAAGGTACAGGCGACGTCGCTTATGAAATCGGTGAATATCAGGTGACATTGCGCAGTCCGCAAGGCGGCGGCACGAGCCGCCAGCATGGAAAATACCTGGTGGTTTGGAAGCGTCAATCAGATCGCAGTCTCAAGATGGTTGCCGACATGTTCAGTCCAAACGAGTGATTCGTTTCACTGGACCGAAACGGTTTTGCTGTAGCGGCGGTCTATGACCGCCGGTATTTCGTTTTCAAATAGACACGTTCATGTTTCTGCTTCTTGTAGTCGCGGGCTTTAGCCCGCGTTCCCTGGCGGTTCGCGAAAACTCAACGAACGCGGGCTAAAGCCCGCGACTACATTTTGAGCACGCGCAATTCATGCACATGTTCTATGGCCTTTCCGCACCCTGTTAACCTCCCTTTGATCCCTCCCGATCGCGCGAATTACGGGCGTAGCGCAGCAAGGCAGGGAGCCGCTCGGGAACAATCGTTCCCGAATCGGGAACGATTGTTCCCGGATTGATGAGGTCCACACCCACAAGTCATTGATAAATCAAGACCACCTGAGCGGAGTACCGCGTGCCCCAGGGAGGCATCCGAATCGCCGCTGAGATCCGGAAGTAAAGAAAACAAAACAAAAACAACTCTTCACAAGGAGAAAACTATGAATACGAATCGTGTCAGTGCAACCCTTTCAACCGCAGACCAGGAAGCAGTGATGACGGCGCTTGGCGTCATCCGGGAGCGGCTTCCTTTCCTGATCGACCTCACCACCGCCGAACGCGTGATCCTGCCGAAGCTGGGCGACAAAACCCAGCCTTTCGTCAGGAAA
>QHXD01000756.1 GCA_003223895.1 Acidobacteriota bacterium | reverse complement strand
CTGCAGCCGAAGACCTGGGCAAGCGTTTCGGCCGCAAGCCTCGGGCGGCGGTGGTCGCCACGCCGGCAGCGCCTCCCGAACCGGCGCCGTCGCTCCAGCACCCGCTCCCGGCAGCCACAACGCATGATGCGTGACTGTTCAACAGCCATGAAGCCGGCAAAATCGGGCTTCATGGCTGCCCGATCCTCCTTCATCGAACCTCAAAGTGTCGAGAGCGAAGCAAAAAGT
>QHXD01000755.1 GCA_003223895.1 Acidobacteriota bacterium | reverse complement strand
GGCCTGACCGACACAATCGCTTATAAAGTAGTCCACTAGAAGGGGAATATCTTCCAGCCGCGCGCGCAACGGTGGTACCCAGATCGAAAACATATTCAGGCGATCGTACAAGTCGTCCCGAAATGTCCCCTGCCGGACCATTTCTTCCAGATTCCGGTTTGTCGCGACGATCAGCCGGAAGTCGACCGGTATCGGCGTCCGGCCGCCGATTCGGTCAACGGTAAGGGTCTCGGTGACGTGCAGTAATTTGGGCTGCGCCTTCCGGCTGAGCTCGCCGACTTCATCGAGAAATATGGTTCCGCCGTGCGCCAGCTCGAACTTGCCCGGGCGGTCCTCGGCGCCCGTATACGCCCCTTTCGAGCATCCAAAGAGTTCGGTTTCAACCAGCTCCTCCGGCAAAGCGCCACAATTCACGCGGATAAAGGGTCCTCCGGCCGCACGTTTGCTTTTGAGATGAATCTCTCGCGCAACGACATCTTTGCCGGTTCCCCTTTCGCCGCGGATCATCACCGTCAGGTCCATGCCGGCGACCTGATCGATTTCGCCGCGCAATTTTTCCATCGGGGTGCTGCAACCGATCATCGGCGGGTTGTGATGATTCATCATCATCGCGTCTCCGAAACTGTACCGGAAGTGAAACAGTTGTTTTGTTGGCGGTACAGTTTCCACAATCCGCGCCAAAACGCAAGCAATTGAAAATCAAAGGAAACCTAATGCGCCCGGTTTGGTCACCGCCGTGCATTTATAGGAGCGTGTGCGCGCAACACCGAACACGCGAATGCGGTTCGACTTTTAAGAGAAAGGAGGTGAACGAAAATGGCGACAAAGATGATCAAGGCATTGCTCGATTTCACTAACAAGATGCCCGAGCAGATCCTCGCTCAAGGTTACGCGATCGTGAAGGCGTTGACCGGCAACCTGAATTTTCCAAACACGCCGGTGGATCTCACCGTCCTCAAGACGACGCTGGATGCTTTCGCGATTGCCATCGGAGACGCAAAGGATGGCGGCAAGAAAGCCATCACGTTACGTAACAAGGCCGGCGAGGAAATAGTCCGGATGCTGCGGGTGCTCGCATTTCATGTGGAGCTCAACTGCAAGGATGATATCAACATCTTCCTGACCAGTGCGTTTACACCCAGATCCACCACTCGCACGCCGCCACAAGCCCTGGAGCCGACGACCGTTCTTAGTGTCGATCAGGGTGTTTCCGGGGAATTCAAGGTGTCCCCAAAGCCCGTTCGCCGCGCGAAAAATTATCAAGCGCGGAGCGGACAAGTCGGCCCTGGTGGCGCCACGCCAACCACATGGTCCATCGTGACGATCCCGAATGCGAAAACCGCCGCGGTGATCAGTGGCTTGACTCCGGGTACCACGTACGCAATTCAGGTACGTGCGTACGGTGCGCTCGGCTACACCGAGTGGAGTGATTCCGCTGTCCGTATGGCCATCTAATGCGGACCGGCCGCCAATTTCGCGGATTTTGCGGAATTGGCGGCCTTTTTTTTTCACCGTCGGGATCCGGGCTCTAACGAGAACCCAACGCTCGAAGAACCCGGAAAAGCTTCCTAAGAAGCGGCTGCCTTTTTAAATGGTTCAGTCGTGAGGGCGCCCTGAGGCAATGACGTCGTTACCGGTTTGACCAGGAGGGCTGTCGGAGCCGGAGCTCCAAGCGCGGCAAAGCCGATGCACTGAATCGTGAGCTTGAGAGACTTGAGCGCGGAAAGGTCCAATCCACGCGTTCCTACATTGGGAAAGATGCGCCAGTCACCGATCACGCCGCGGCCCCAGAATGAGAAGGGCGGGCCAGGCTCCGTCGATGTCTGGGGCTGCGCGGGAATCGTGGCTGTCAACCTACCGGTGGCGGCGTTGCAATTGAAGACCTCGATGTGAGGAAACAGTGTGAATTCCACCATGCCGCCCCATCGCGATGCCATTTGCCAATGACCAGAGTGCTCGATCCAGAACTGAGCAGGCTCGGAGGCTGTGGCGCCATCGAGCTCGAGCTGCAGACTGTTGGCCTTGAGCTCGAAGATCGAGACAGGCATAGCGTTCGCGTCGATGGAGAACTGCAGTCCGTTGCCTCCGGAAAGGTTAGCCAGCATCGCGGGGTCTGTGATCGAGACGGCAGTGGCGGGATGCACCACCTGGAATCCCGCAGCCTGTGCGTCATTGAGGCGCGTGAAGAGTCCGTTCCAGGTAAGGACCGAAGGGGCGAGCGCTGCAATACTATTCTGGGACTGCGTGACGCGCGCCGGCGGCGGCAAGCTATGATCCAGATCCGGATGCAGGTAGCCGTAGTCGAAGCGCAGATCGGATGGGTGCTCGAGCTGGTAGATCTCGAGCGCGCGGCGGGCGAGGAACGCGTCTTCGGCCA
>QHXD01000754.1 GCA_003223895.1 Acidobacteriota bacterium | reverse complement strand
TTCATGTCGACCGATTTCGCGAGCAAATGAAATGGCTGCACGAGCACGCGTACACAACGCTCTCATTCTCGGAATTAGAGGACATTCTCAAAAAGCGCCGCCCAATTCCAGACAGGGCGGTTGTGTTGACTTTTGACGATGGGTGGAAGAGCGAACTCCTCACAGTTCCGGTTCTCGAAGCGTACGGATTCAAAGCAACGTTCTTGATTATCGCTGGACCGCGGGGTATTGGCGATCCGTACCTGACATGGGAAGAAATCCATCGGTTGGATCAGCATCCTTTTTTTGACGTGGAGTCACATACATTCAGTCATCCTTGGGACCGCCATGACAACTTGGTCACGTGGGTTGAGGGGCGGACAAGAAACAAAGGGCCCGTCGACGCGCTATTCGAATTGACTGAATCCAAACGTCTGCTCGAAAACCAGCTCCAGCATCCTGTGCGGGTGCTGGCGTGGCCATGCGGGTGGTACAACGATGAATTGACAATGTTGGCAACGAGAGCCGGTTATACCCTCTTACTCTCCGCTGAGGAAGGTCTGAACGTGCCCGGTGGTAAGTTGGACCATATTCATCGAACATTTGTCGACGGCGCCTGCAATCTGGGGGCATTCGCGCAGACGCTGAAGGATGGGCGTTACCGGGTCTGCCAGACCAGTTCGCCGCCGCCGCGAAATCACCTTCCATAAATCCAAAGAACGGCTTACCGGAAACTTGAAAGCCCTCAAGGACCCAGAGGTCCGGATCGCGGAAATTGACGTCTTTACGTCCCAGGTTGCGACTTGTGGGTCTTTATCGACGAGTCGAACTCCCCCGTGCGCCCTGAATGGCGGCAGGAGTGTAACTACCCAGGTCATTTTCCATATGTGTGGCCGAGCCAGGAGTTCCATCCATTGGATCTCCCACAGTGATTTGATCCAGGTGAGTCCATTCAGCTTTAGAAGTTATCTCATCCTCCCGTAGCCGCTGATCGAGCTCAAGAAGCTGGGCCATCGTCGCAGCGGTTCAGCAAATGCCGACGGGCCCAGGTATTCACATTTTGGCGCGCGGCCTGTACCAGGGACAGAGGAATCGCTGAATAAGCTCGGCCAGGTTCATCCGCTTGTTCCCGACCTCACGGCGCATTCACTATCTCGGCTGCGCACCAACGGATCAGTCCTCGCTGTTGAGGCGTCTCGGCCCAAGATCCAGCGTCGGTGACCGCGTTATACGCTGCATTGAGTGTCTGCCCCAACGCTAAGAGTACGCATTGGGCGAGTGTGCCCGAGCGACCTGCTCCAGCTCCGCCGTGGATCAGAATGATCTCAGCCCCGCGGAGGCGGTGCGCGACGTCACGGGCCAGCGATAAAAAGATATCCCGATCCTCCGGCACGCCGTGATCTGGAATCACAAACCGGGTGATCGGGCACGGCACAGTGCCGTCCTGAAGCGCTCGGTAGTACGCGTGTGACTTGACCGAGATCTCATCGTTCCCTGCAAGGCAGACGATGGCGGCGATGCGCTGGGCTTTTACGTGTTCCCATGTGTGATCTAGCGGCTCGTATCGCCCGGGCATACTGTGCAGGAAGAGCTGTCCTGTTACTGTCCTCGGCAACCGCACTTTACAAAACATCCTCCGCATCACTTTGTCCAGCCACGTTTGGGGGTTAGCATCGGCAATGATGAGAAGGAGACATTATCTTGTGAAAGAGAAACTTTACTTGGAGCACATCGAGGAAGCCGTGACCAGTTTGGACTCGTGAGCATATACAAGAATCGTTCGTAGTGCTGCCGGACACAGGCACGGCCGTCAGGCCGACAAAAGTTTAAATTCTTTGATATTGGGAGACGAGAAGACCCCAAGATCCTGAACCTAATGTTCATCTTCCTGCCCTGCAGATGGCTACCGGGGCCTTCCTTTTGGTCGCAGCGGCTCAACGCTTGATTCGATGCCCTCCTAATTGCCGTTATGGCACGCGAGAGTCCTAAACCTTTCTAAGGTTAAAGCTAATAAAACCAGATGTCTTGTCGGCAGGCATCAAACAAGTTGCTGGAGGTAATTACTTTGTTTCTTGAAGTAATGGATGCGCAGGTTGGCGTTCGTAACTCCTTTTTCATCAGTCCACCGCTGCCTTCTTTGTCGACGTTCGTTTCATCGAAGACAGTCTTCCCTCTTGCGCGACCCGGTTCAAACAATTCTGTTGGATTTCCGGGACAAAACCGGGCGTCGAAAACCGTTTGCATGCTGATCACGAAATGGCCAAACTGGACAAGGCCGAGACACTAACCGCCAGGTCGCGAAATGCGAATCGTCACCTACAACTTTCTCCGCGCTGGAAGCCTGAAGCGCTGCGGTCACTGGTCACGAGTGATCCGCAGTCTAAAACCCGATCTGGTGCTGGCGCAGGAATGTCGTCCGCCCCAGAGTTCTCCCAGTGAGCGATTCCGGTATGACCAGCACGATGCATTCGAGTGGCAGTCCGCCGGAAGCAGAGGTTGGGGAAGCGCACTATTTGCACGATATGCAGCGTTCGTCCCGATCGCGATTCCGGATTACGACGGGTGGGTGGTCGGCGGCGAGATCCGGAACGCCTCGTGGTCGGAACGTCCTTACTCGCGCCGTAAACGCTCAATTT
>QHXD01000753.1 GCA_003223895.1 Acidobacteriota bacterium | reverse complement strand
CTGTGGCTGCATCCTCTGCACTGCTCATCGGGATTCAGTTGCTAACGCTGTTTCCGTGCATTGGCTATTGAATCAGGGATTCGCTTCCGGCTGATCGAACTGGGACGACGCCTTCAGTTTTGACGGCAACATTCCGAAATGTGCACGGAAGGACTTGATGAAGTGACTGAGGTTATTGAAGCCAGCGACGTAGCACACGTCTGTCACCGACATTCCAGAACGCAGGAGATCTCGCGCGCGCTGGAGTCTCCGATTCACCAAGTATCTGTGTGGCGGTATTCCAATGAGTTCTCGGAAAATGCGGGCAAACAGAAAGACACTCATCCCAACCTGGGACGAGAGACGCCATAAGGAGTGGTCGGCCGTCGGATCGTAATCCATCAGTTCACGCGCTGCGGCGATTCTTTCCGCATACCAGCGTAATTGTCCGTCACGATACAGCCGGTGGCGGTCATGCTCAGCATTGGCCGCTGCATCTACGAGCTCACATGCCAAGGCATCCAGCGACATCTCAGCAGCATTGGACAGCAGCGAACTGAGGCGCATTCGTAGGAAGCTCAGCCGATTGGTCGTTGGGAGCACGAGCGGCAACCGGAACACAGAGCGCTTCAATTCATCTGCGATGGGGCCAGAAAACTCGACTCTCAAGCAGGTATCGGGTTCCGCGTATTTGACGTGAGTAGCCGTACACTTCAGTCGGGCGGCTCAGAAACATGCTCCCGGCCCCAAGTATCCATTCGCGCCGGCCGTATTTCAGCCTGAACCAGCCACGCTCGACGATATTGACGCGGAAATTCTCTGCAGCGTCGTGTGACGAATAACTGGTGGGGAGCGGAATGCCCGGCGGATGATCAAAGCGAACGAGCGACACAGAGGATGTTTCCCGAATCGGTTGAACACGGAACGGCTCTACGTTCAGGGATGCGCAACATTGGTCGGTCGGCGTAGATCTGACGCTCACACGTCCACCCCTTGAAGGCCGTCATTTTAGGCCGAAAAGCCGCTGGAACGAAAGGGAGTGTCAAGGGCGGAGTAAAAGTGAGCCACTCTGGCGCAGTGAAATGGAAGTAGTCCAGGAGGGGCTTTGAGGAGAGCGAAAGATTGGGAAATGGTCGGCGGGAGGGCGTCTGGAGCGGAGGCCTGCGCCGCCCGTAGGGCGGCGCGCTTAGGCCGGAGCGGAAGACCGTCCTCCCCAGCGCGGCTCGACCCCTAGCCCCGGCGAAGTGCCGCCGCAGCCGTACGCGGATGGCCGGTTCTCCATCGTCACCTGCCGCTTAGTTGCCACCACATGCTCGATCCGCTTGCTGTGTTGAAGGAGATGCGGGCGAGTGGTAGTGCGCGCCATCCCTGTGGAGGAATTGTTCGCTCTGTTCGAACGCGCCGGTCTGCGCGTGGCTGCGCACGGAATCGTATCGACTGGATAACGAACTCGAAGATCTATTGAGCCGATCGTTCCCCGAGCCCGGCGATGCCGATCGCCTGCGCAAACTCTACGCCGATTCGCTCGCTGGCGATACTCTCGGAATCGCCACCCGCCGTGAAGGGGACACGCTCCGTTTCGGCTTCCCGGTAGTGTGATCGTGGGGGCACCACAACTGAGCCGCGACCGCCAGGGAGCGGTGCTTTTCACGGCCTGAGCTGATAAAACTCCCCCAATCGCCCCGCGGCCTGCCAGTGCTTGCGCGCACGCACCAGCTCGGCAATCTGGCGAATGTGCCCCAGATCGTGCATGGCCCATTCATGCAGCATCTGCTGCAGCGTAATCTCTCCCGCGACTTTGTGCATGGCGTTCCGTCCGCCGGCACTGCGCGGCAGCGTGCGCAGGAACTCGATGTTGGTCTCGCGCTGCTCTTCGAAATAGTCGAAGGAATCCTCGGCATCGGCATCGCGGTATAGATCGAGATACATCTGCGCATCGTCCTGTTCGAATTCCGGCAATTCTTCGTTCAGGAACTGATCGACGCGCATGCGATAGCAGTGGCCCTCCGAATGCGAAAGGTGCGCGAGCACCTCGGCCACCGAAAACCGGTCGGGCGCCGGCTTCCAATGGGCGTCGTCGTGCGAGAGTTCGCGCATCAGGCCGCGCAGGATCGCGGGCGTTTCTTCCAGCAGGTCGAGGCAATCGAGTCTGTCGTCTTCCGCCATGCGATTTATCCTACGATATTTTTCCCGCCGTCCACATGCAGGACATTGAGATCGTGAGGCCTTGACTGTTGAATGATTTTCACCAGGGACTCTTAGATAACCACAAGCTCGGTCTGAATTCGGCCTGTGACCTCTGCGGACGCCTCACGCACGAGGACGTTCACCTCGCTCCGCACTCCGAATTCCGGCATGTAAATTCCCGGTTCCACTGAGAAACAAGTATTGGGGATGATCTCTCGTCTTTGATCTCAAGATTGTCCAGGTTAGCTCCGTTCGCATGAATAGTGGAGCCAATTGAGTGGCCAGTTCGGTGAATAAACTGCTCTCCATAGCCATGGCCGGTGATGAAATCGCGCACGACGCGGTCAACTTCCCAGCCGGCGATTTTTCTGCCTGAGGATACAGCAGAGCGGACTGTGGCAACGCCCAGGTCGCGGGCATCTTCTACTGTCGCGAAGATTTCCCGTTGCCGTTTGGATGGTTGGCCGACACATCCGGTCCAGGTAATGTCGTAGAAGACGCGGTC
Source organism: Acidobacteriota bacterium (assembly GCA_003223895.1). Classification (GTDB taxonomy): domain Bacteria; phylum Acidobacteriota; class Terriglobia; order 20CM-2-55-15; family 20CM-2-55-15; genus 20CM-2-55-15. Next base: position 97 of record QHXD01000753.1, on the reverse strand, counting down.
CGGCGAGTTCTCCTTCGCCCAGATATCAAGAAGAACGAAATCACTGTCGCGAATAGCGGCCGTGTGCTCCGCGTTTGGCGCGTAAGGAGGAATGCTG
>QHXD01000752.1 GCA_003223895.1 Acidobacteriota bacterium | reverse complement strand
CTTGTCGTTACGCGTCACCACAAGCATGACGACGGCTTCACGATCATCCCTGGTCGTTCGAATAATCAAATGGCGCAGAGGCCCGGCAAGCGATGGCCCGGCCGCGCTGATTCCAGCTCGGGCGAGGCGATCGCGAAGTGCAAAAGCGATCCGGTTGCCGCGCGCACTGTGTACCGGGCAGTCCTCGACTGGAACAATGCGACGAGATGCCCGTTCGTAATGCCCCATGACAAGCCCGCGGCCGCCAGGTCCTGAACCGAAGACGAATGCGACCTTCTGCCGGAAGCACCGAGGGGCCGCAGCATCTACGTCGGTCGGAACGAACAGGGGAGAGGGGACAGGCCCGCCGGGTTCTCGCAGTGCCGGAGGCAATCGGTCCCGCAGCGCCGCCTCTTTCGAAGCGAGCTGCTCCGCATAGGAAAGATGTTGGATGCTGCAGCCGCCGCAGATCCCGAAGTGACGACATAGCACATCTCATTATGGATCAGGCTCAACAGGTGTGATAGCGTCAGCCCTTGGATGAACGCGGGCTAAAGCCCGCGACTACATTTGGGATCAAAGTTCCGCCTTGATGTAGTCGCGGGCTTTAACCCGCGTTCGTCCAAGTCTCCAGGAGGCCATCATGATAACCAGCATCGCTTTTATGCTCCTCGGCGCCGCAGCCGCTGCTGCAACGCCGTGCGAGAGTCTGGCAACTCTCAAACTCGCTGATGCGACGATCACAAGTGCCGTTGCCGTTCCGGAAGGTGCGCCTCCGGCGAATATCCCGGCTCACTGCCGGGTTCAGATGGTTCTCAAGCCGACGTCCGACTCCCTTATTAATATGGAGCTCTGGCTACCCGCCCAAAACTGGAACGGAAAGTTTATGGGCGTTGGGAATGGCGGATTTGCCGGCTCCATCCAGGGCCTGAACAATGAAATGCCCCAGGCCCTGCGGCTCGGATATGCCACTGCCGGAACCGACACAGGACACCAGGAGCCCGGTGGAAACTGGGCCATCGGACATCCCGACAAGCTCATCGACTTCGCCTATCGCTCAACGCATGAGATGACGCTCAAAGCCAAGCAGATCGTCAAGGCCTTTTACGACCAGAATGCGAAGTACTCCTATTTCAAAGGATGCTCCACGGGCGGCCGCATGGCCCTGATGGAAGCCCAGAGATATCCCGACGACTATGACGGTATTATTGCGGGCTCTCTTGCGAACCGGCACATCCATATGTGGACCGCAGGCGTTGCTCGAAACATTGAGCTTTCACGTCATCCGGAAGGAAACCTCACGGCGGAGAAAGCTGCTCTCGTGAATCAGATGGTCATGAACAAATGCGACACGCTCAAGGAAGGTTTCCTGAACAACCCGCGTCAGTGCAACGTGGACTTTTCGAAACTGCTTTGTGCCGCAGGTACGGACGACAACTCATGCCTAACCGCTCCGCAATTGAAGACTGTCAACACCTACTACGGCGGCGTGAAGAACTCGAAAGGCGAATTGATCTTTTCGGGCCAGGGTCTCGGCAATGCCATAGGAGCCCTGCGCGGCACGAATCAGTCACCGGGGGGCACGTTCGACATTGTCCGTATCGCTTACAACGATCCGAACCTTGACTGGCAGAAATTCGACCTCGACAGAGACATGCCGATTATCGACAAGGCCATTAGTTACGTCGATGCCGTGAATCCCGATCTCAGCAAGTTCAAATCGAACGGCGGAAAGCTGCTACTGACCCATGGATGGGCCGATACTGGGATCACTCCGGAAACGACCATCTGGTATTACGACTCCGTCCTCCACAAGATGGGAAAGAATCAGAGCGACTGGATGCGTCTTTTCATGGCTCCCGGAATGGGCCATTGCCGCGGTGGTCCTGGCGTCAACACGTTCGACTCCATCGGCACGCTGGAGAAATGGGTCGAAAAGGGCATCGCCCCCGATCAAATGATGGGAACGGGAGCCCAAGGTCTCACGCGTCCGCTGTGCCCCTATCCGCAATATGCCGAATACTCGGGAAGTGGCGACTTGAAAAATGCAGCGAACTGGGCCTGCAAAGCGCCTGCTCCGGAGGCCAAAGCAAAGTAATCGGCATCAGGCGGCTGGATCGTTGTTTTTCCTTGTGAAGCTTATTCCGCTGGGTGTTTCCAACTTTGAATCAAGGACGGGCTTCCATTCGGTCATCAGTTTCGGATGCTTCGGACAATCCGGAAAGGTTGAACCTACGTTAATAACAATTTCATTACCGCAGCAAACAGTCTTGTAGACACCGAACTTGATGTTGATTTCGCCGTTTCGAGGCATCCTAACTCCCCAGCGCATTCGCATCTCCATTGCTGATTCAGGGCACACATCGTGCGTGGCCTTCGCTTCGATTTCGTGGAAAGCCTACATGGGAACAAATGCGAAAATCAATAGCACGTTTGGTCACAGAACAGCGGATTTAGGTGGTGGTAATTACTTACCACCCTTCCGGAAGAAATGAAGACGTACTGGGAGTATAGTAGTGCCCTGAATCGGAAATTCGTTCACAAAATTCGCCTTGAATTCAGAAACGAGGAGTGAATATGAATCTGAAACTGCTTGCCATTTGTGGCGCGCTGCTAACTGTCCTCGTGACCGCGCCAAGCGAAGCCCAGGCGCCGAAGGCCGATGACAAGGCGCTCGCCGCGACCGGCATTCTGAAGCGGCTTGCCGAGCGCTCCGGCGTGTACGGTGTGCCGCCTACCGCGAAAGTGCCGGGCTTCATCGCCGACGCCGGTTGGCCGCAGAAACTTCCCAACAACTGGATCATCGGACAGGTCGGCGGCCTTTATGTGGCGCCGGACGACCACGTCTGGATCTACCAGCGGCCGCGCACGCTGACCAATGACGAGGCGGCGCTGACCAGTGCGACGCACAAGTCCAAGGACGGAAAACCCGTCGACGTGATGGGCTTTCCGCGCCCGTACGGAGCGCTCGGCGATTGCTGCCTGCCCGCGCCGTCGGTCATGGAATTCGATTCAGACGGCAAGCTGTTGCGCTCCTGGGGCGGCCCGGCCGATCCCGATAAGTGCAAGATGGCGGAAGGCTGCGTCTGGCCGGCCACCGAGCACGGCATCTTCGTCGACCACAACGGCTTTGTCTATATCGGCGGCAACAATGCCAATGGCAATCCAAACGGCTCCGCCTGGGCGTCGAACAATGGTGCCGACGGAATGATCCTGAAGTTCACCAAGGACGGTAAGTTTTTGATGATGATCGGCGGCCCGGGGGCGAAGGGGCCGGACAGCAATAACAAGGACGGCGGCCGTAACGGCACGCCCCTGTTCTATCTGCCGGCCGACATCACCGTCGATCCGACCACCAATCGCATGTATGTGTCGGACGGTTACGGCAATCGACGGGTGGTCATCGTTGATGCGGCGACGGGCAAGTATATCGGTCATTTCGGTGCATACGGCAACAACCCGATTGACGACAAGGCAGCCGCCGCAGCCGGCGACTGGATGACCGACTTCACCAGGGGCAACATGAAGCCGGCCTTCTTCCGCAATCCGGTGCACTGCGTGAAGATCAGCAAGGAAGGCCTGATTTATGTCTGCGACCGCGGCAACAACCGCGTGCAGGTCTTCAACGGCCGCGATCCGAATCTAGGCAAGGCATGCGTCAACCCGGCGGGCGAAGCGGGCAAGTGTGGCTTCGTCAAGGAGCAGTTCGTGGCGATAAAGACGAACGGTCTCCCGGGCTCGGCGGTGTCGATGAATTTCTCGACCGATGCGAGGCAGTCCTGCCTCTACGTCGGCGACAACTCCAACATGACGCTGT
>QHXD01000751.1 GCA_003223895.1 Acidobacteriota bacterium | reverse complement strand
CGCCTGACATGGGACGGCATCATTCCGCAGTCGTGCGGCCCTTCATCGATGCCGGCGCCATGTGGTGGGTCGAGCCCGATCCACGACTTGAACGCATCCGGCAGGGGCCGCCAATCTAGAGGCAGACCGGGAAAATTTCATTTCACCCGTAGGTAATTCATGACCGCTCATTTGCGAAGGTGTTCGTTCATTACCACCCGGCTTGATTCGATTGAGGCGACGTTGTTGACAATTAATTTCCGAAGTTTCTGACAGTTCCGAGTAGCAGGCGCGCGCTTTACAACTCGAATCCGCCCACGCCGAATAAATGGATTTATTTTTGCTATGTGGTTCGTCATGAATTCAGTGGGAACCACACCTCAGGCAGAAGGGAGCCCGACAAAGTTTCGCGTCGTTGGAATAGGCGCATCCGCGGGTGGTCTCGAGTCACTTGAACAATTCTTCGCGAACCTGCCTCCCGATCCCGGAATGGCGTTCGTAGTGGTGCAGCACCTGTCGCCCGACTTCCGCAGCATGATGGACGAATTGCTATCCCGGCATTCCGACATGCCCGTCCAGCTCGCGGAGCATGAGGTCGAGGTTCAAGCCAACCACGTCTATCTCCTCCCGCCCAGGAAGGAGATGATCATCCAGAACCGGCGGCTCCTTCTGAATGACAAGGAACGCACTCATGGGCTTACGCTGCCGATCGATCTCTTCTTCCGGTCGCTTGCCAGGGATCTGGGGCCCGACGGCGTAGCGATAATCCTTTCGGGGAGCGGCAGCGACGGATCTCGCGGCATACGCGATATCAAGCGAGCCGGCGGCTACGTATTCGTGGAAAGCCCGGAGAGCGCCAACTTCGATGGAATGCCGCTGAGCGCACTGGCGACGGGTATGGTGGACCGCGCTGCAGCCGCCAAAGATATTCCGCATTTCCTGACCCTTGACGCCAACGGGCAAATCGAAACCGAACCGGAGCCGATCATCGACGAATCCCCCATGGAATCGGTGCTGCGGCTTTTGCGCGACCAGTTCAATCTCGACTTTTCCCTGTACAAGACAACTACAGTCAGCCGGAGGATCCTCCGCCGGGTTGAATTGTTGGGTTCGGTGGACCTCGCGGATTATGTGCAGAGGCTGCGCATCGATCCGGACGAACTCAATTCCCTTTACTTTGATCTTCTTATTGGAGTGACCCGGTTTTTCCGTGATCCGGAGGTCTTCGACTTTCTCGAAAAGAATGTCTTCCCCGAGATTCTCGAGCGAGTCCCCGAGCGCGATGAGATTCGCATCTGGGTGGCCGGCTGCGCCACCGGAGAAGAGCCATACTCGCTGGCGATGATTCTGCACGAGCAGCTTTGTGCGGCTCAACGGCAGCTGAACGTTAAAATCCTGGCCACCGATGTGCACCCCGCTTCGCTGGCTCATGCGAGCGCCGGCTTCTACGGTGAAGAGCAGATGGAGCATGTCAGCGAGCAGCGTCGTGAGCGGTTCTTCAGAAAGAAGCCATCGGGCTACGCCATCTCGCAGGACCTTCGTCAGCTCATCGTCTTCGCTCCGCACAACGTTACGAAAGATGCGCCGTTCACGAAAATGCACCTTATTTCGTGCCGGAACATGCTCATCTACCTGGAGCCGCAGGCGCAGAAAACCGTGCTATCGCTCTTCCATTTCGGCCTCGCGACGGGCGGATATCTTTTCCTGGGCTCGAGTGAGACGCCGGGCGCGATCGCTCACGAGTTCGATGTGATAGACGAGCACTCGAAAATTTACCGCAAGCGGCGGGATGTGCGTCTGCTGGAGCCGCTGAAAATGCCGGTCGCACGAAAAGCGGCCGTCGGCGGGAGCCCTTCGTTTCTCGGCCATGTTCGTCCAACTACGGCCGATACTCAGCTCCTGAGCATCTATGACCAGCTGCTCGATAGGCACATGCCGCCGAGCTTCCTGGTGGACGAGGATCGGCAGCTCCTGGACAGCTTCGGCGGAGCTGAGCGATTGTTTCACCTCGGGAAGCGGAGTCCTTCGACAAACATCCTCGACCTCCTCGACGGCGACCTGAGAACGGTAGTGGCCGGCGCCATTCAGCGGGCGCTGAAAAAAGAGGGACCGGTACGCTACACCGGCGTGCCTGTCAGTGACGGAGAGGTCTTGCGCCGCTGCGTGCTGACGGCGGAAACTTTCAGCAACCCGCGAACCAGTGCAACTCATGTTTTGATCTCCATCGAGAACGAAACTACCGGCGAACGCCGCGAGTCTACCTCGGCGCCGATGGGAAACATGTCTGCAGAGCAGGTTTCTCTGGAACGTCTGGACACACTCGAAGGTGAGCTTTCCTATACGCGAGAGACCCTCCAATCGACCATTGAAGAGCTTCAGACGAGCAACGAAGAGATGCAGGCGACTAACGAGGAGCTGGTCGCATCCAATGAAGAACTTCAGAGCACGAATGAAGAATTGCATTCGGTCAATGAAGAGTTGTACACACAGCACTTCCTGGAGAGTACGGACGCAGGAACGCTCTTTCTCGATCGAAATCTCTGCATCCGCAAGTACACGCCGCGAATCGCCAGCGTGTTCCATATCGAGCCGCAGGACGTGAGCCGCAGCATCCGCCACTTCTCCAACAACCTGAAGCGCTCGACGCTGCAGCAAGACATCGAGCGCGCGCTTCATGATGGCACGGTCCTTGAAGACGAGGTCAAAGACGCCGAGGGAACCACGTATTTCCTTCGCATTTTGCCATACCGTACGGGAACCTCCGATGGCGGCGATCCGATGCTTGGGACTTTCAGTGTGTCCCGCATCGAAGGCGTCGTGCTTTCGCTGACCGACATCTCGGCTCTCGATCGCGTGCGTTCGAGAGTCCGGCATCTCTCGGCTATCGTCGAGTCGTCCGAAGACGCGATCATCGGTAAAACTCTCGACGGCATCGTTACGACGTGGAACCGTGCAGCCGAGCGTCTTTACGGTTACTCGCCTGACGAAGTCATTGGACGCAATATCACAATGCTGTCGCCTACCGCCGATCCGGATGACATCCGTCTTCGAAAAGACGGGACCGTGCTCGATGTCTCGGTGACCATTTCGCCGGTTTGCGACGCGGACGGAACAATCGTGGGCGCTTCCGCGATCGCACGCGATGTGACGCAGTTGCGAATTGTGCAACGCGAACTCACCGAACGGGAGGGGCGCATCCGGCTGCTGCTGGATTCCACGGCCGAAGCCATCTTCGGTCTCGGCCCGGACGGGACATGCACGTTCGTCAATCCGGCCTGCGTTCGTATGCTCGGTTATGCGTCCGCCGAGGACCTGATCGGCCGCCATATTCACCCGCTCATCCATCCCACCCATCAAGCGGAGGATTGTCCGATCTACAGTGTCCTTTACACCGGCAAGGGAACGCATTCCGATGAGGAGCAGGTGTGGCGGGCGAACGGCACAAATTTTATCTCCGAGTACTGGAGCTACCCGATTCGGCGAGGTGGCCAGATTGCCGGTGTAGTCGTGACGTTCCTCGACATCACCGACCGGAAGCGGGCCGAAGAGGAGATCCGTACGGCCGCACGCCGCAGAGAAGAATTCCTCGCGATGCTTTCGCACGAGCTCCGAAACCCGCTGGCGGCGGTCGTCAGCGCCATCAAGGTCATGCAGACGAACGGGAAGCCGGATGCCGTCGAAAAAGCGCGGCTCATTGTCGAGCGCCAGTCTCGCCATATGGCCCGGCTACTGGACGACCTCCTCGATGTGTCGCGAATCACGCGTGGAGGCATAGAGCTGCGCAAAGAGGACGTGGACCTTGCCGATGTGATCGGCTTTGCAATCGAAGCCATCACACCGGTGCTTGAAGACCGGAACGCCCGGGTCATCACCGACATTTCCGACGAGGTCTTGTCCGTG
>QHXD01000750.1 GCA_003223895.1 Acidobacteriota bacterium | reverse complement strand
CGTTCTCAGTCAGGAACTTGGCGGCAGGGAAGACCTTCTGTATAACGATCAGGAGACCGGTAGTGTCACAAGGCGCAGCGGATCTACCGGGGGGGCCAATCCAGCCTGGCCTTCGATCGTCGTGGACGCGGGGTTGGAGTGGTCTCGAGGGCCTCTTCGATTGCGGCCGGAATTGCGTTACACGCGCCATCGAGCAGATCAGAGCGGCTTTGGGGTTCTGCGTTCCGATCAGGTCGACTTGCTTATCGGTTTGTCATTTGCGGGAAGGCGAGGCCAGCCTTGAAACCCGTTTTGCGATCGGTCTTCATCCTATTCTTTCTCACTATTCCCATTTATGGACAGCGGATTTCCCTTGATGTAGGGGTCAATGCCGGCGTGCCGTTGGCGAAGGGCGTCCGGGACGAAGCGATTCGTCCCAATTTCGGGGCCGTCCAGACAAATGTCGAACGGTCACAATTCGTCCTGGGGCCAACCATGCAGTTGAATCTGGGTGGGCGCTTCGCCGTTGAAGTGGACGGCTTCTATAGGCCCGTACGATTCCAAACGCAAGAAACGGACACCCACATCACGATCACGCAATCAACTCGTGCGACTTCCCTGGAAGTGCCCATATTCGCGAAGTTTCCATTCAACATCGGAAGACTGCGGTCCTTTGCCGGCGCCGGTTTCATCGTTTATGACCGATTGTGGGGGATAACGGATTCGCATAGCATTCTTCACGACCAGGGAGACAGAGAAATCCATGTGGTTACTCACTATGGACCCATCGACTCCGGTTCTTCCTCACCACCATTTCTCGCTGGTGGCGGACTTGAATTTACCATCGGTCCATTCACGCTAGCTCCCCAGTTTCGGTACACGCGATGGATCGGTGAGCCCGTAAGGAAGCCGAACCAGTGGGATATTCTGATCGCAATTACCTTGCCGGCGCTTCGTCTTCGGAAGTGAGCCTTCCTCGGCAGGAGTTCTTTGCATCGCTCCAGTCCATTCGGCGATTCAACTTGACGTAATACCGCGAAACCGTAGATGTGCCTTTTTGATAAACTCGAGAAAAAACCGCGTTTGATTCTCCTGGGCTTATTCTTGTTGGCCGCCCAAGTTGTGTGTTAGCCTCCGCGGTACCGTACGGCGAATTATGACGATCACGTTGCGAGATTGGTGCCGCCGCGTGCGGGTTGCCGCCGTGGTGGCAGTCTGTGCTGGACTTTCCCTGAGACATGGAGGTGGCCTCGAACCTCTGAAGGCCGCGGTGTCGCAGGCAGCCGCAGCGCCGCCAAACAGCCTGGAAATCCTGGAGGTTCGCCCCTCTTTTTTCGTGATCGCTGGCGCCGGAGCGAACATCGGCGTGCAGGTAGGCGAGGACGGCGTCGTCGCCGTGGACGCCGGATCGGCTGCCGACGCGCCGGGCGTACTGGCCGCGATCAAGCGCATCTCGCCGAAGCCCATTCGCTACGTCATCGATACGGGGCCTGACACTGATCATGTTGGCGGCAACGAAGCGCTCTCTAAGGCCGGAGAAAAACTCTTTAGCCGAGGCAACTTACGCGGCGCACTGAACGCTGCGGACTCAGTGGCTCCAATTCTCTCGGCCGAGGGTGTTCTGCGGCACATGGCGACGTCTCCAGCCGGCGGGTGGCCTACCGAGGTGTTTCACTATTCGCGCAAATACATGTACTTGAACGGCGAGGCGATCGAAGTACTGCGCCAGGCTGCAGCGCACACCGATAGCGACGTCTTCGCGTTCTTCAGGCGATCCGATGTCGTCGTTGCCGGCGACGTGCTCGATACGCGGCAGTTTCCCGTCATCGACGTCGAACGCGGCGGTAGCATCCAGGGCGAGATCGCGGCGCTCAATCGTCTCGTCGAACTGGCCGTACCCTCGGTACCCGTCGTGACGCGCGAGGCCGGCACGATTGTCGTCCCCGGGCACGGTCGCCTCTGCGATCAGTACGACGTCGTCGAGTATCGGGACATGGTGACGATCATTCGAGACCGGGTCCGCGATCTGATCAAGGCAGGACGATCGCTCGCCGAGGTAAAGGCCGCCCAACCGGCGAAGGGGTACATGGGACGCTACGGCAACCCAGGCGGCGCCTGGACAACGGATCGCTTCATCGAGGCTATATACCGGAGTCTCGCCAGGGAGAAGCCTTGAGAACGTGGTCAGCCGCCGCTACGGTGCTGCTCATCATCCCCTTCTGGGTCCTCGCTGGACCGACAGCCGTGCGCGCGCAACCGCAAGGGGCCGCGAGTTCGGCGCGGGACGCAGCGCCGATCGACCTCACCGGCTACTGGGTGTCGTACGTGACGGAGAACTGGCGCTACCGGATGGTGACGCCCGCCAAGGGCGAGTACCGCCGCATTCCGGCCTCGCCCGCGGCGCTGCCTCTCATTAATGCCTGGGATCCGGCCGCCGACGAGCGCGCGGGCAACCAGTGCAAATCCTACGGTGCGGGCGCCATCATGAGCGTGCCCGGCCGGCTGCACATCACTTGGCAGGATGCCGACACACTGCGCATCGAGACGGACGCGGGTA
>QHXD01000095.1 GCA_003223895.1 Acidobacteriota bacterium | reverse complement strand
ATTTCGGCATTGTGAAAAACGATGGGACCGAAATCTTCTTTGAGGATTGCGGTCGCGCTCAACACTGTTCCCGGGCGACCCGTCGCGTGCTTGGGGACGTTCCGCTCTTTCAAGCTCGCAAAGAAAGGCCAGACTGAGGCGTTTCTTCTTTTCAGGTGGTAACACAATTAGTTGATGATGGAGTGCGACGATCTTGTCTTGAGTTCGAAAACCGCTGAGCGGGAAACTGAACATCATTCAATATAAGGTTGCGCATGAGCGATGCAACAACAGATGGCCTAACTTCAACAATCAGACCGCACATGCAGTTTTTAGCAGCACTATCGCGGTCTTAGGTGGCTAACTGTCGCAGGGTTCCTGGGCCTCGAGAATTGAATGATCCGATCGCTCCGGTGCGAGCAATGGTCTAGGCGCATGATAGATGCCTTCGCCATGCCATGTCTAACGGACTATAAACGGACTATAATGAGCCTGGCAACAAGGCGGACCCAAGATGTCCCTGGTTCTGCTATTCTGAATTTCTAGAAGGATTAATACCATGCCTGCTTTGTCCGAAAAGAAAACCGAATTGGCTGCCAAGTACGAAGAAGAATTGCAGCGTACAGGAAAGCTTCACTTCACAAATGATGAAGACTTTGCTGCGTACTTCGACGCCCAAGCTCGAAAGCTTGTTGGAATGTCGGGCAGGCAAGCACTCAAGCGCATCCGCTCCGGCACGCGCGGCGATGACCTGCATTGGGCAAGCCTTACTCTTTTAGCCACGCTATTTAAAAACCACAAGTAGTGGTTTCAGGATTTACAAAGTCACCTTGCAAAGCTTCTCAACAAAACGATAAGCGCATACCGGACCTAAGCTGGCCAGCCACTGAGTAGTCTGAAAATTTAAAGCCAGAGCCGGAGGACATCCATTGGACGACGAAGACAACGCACAAATCCATGTTCCCTACAACCGCGATCTGAAGCCGTTGGAAGACGTGCTGGCCGCAGTGCGGCGCCCTGGCGATTTTTTTGTGCGCGGCGTGTTGGAAACACCCATGCCGCGCGCAGAAGTGGACGATGTGGGCGTGCTCTCGTTTCCCATTCCTGATGCGCAGATCCAGGACATCATCAAACGGGCGGACCGCGCGCCTTACGGTCGAGGTGGAGAAACGATTCTGGACGCATCGGTTCGGAGGGCGTGGCAGTTGGCACCGGCCAACGTCCGTATCGGCGGCAAGTCGTGGGAACGTTCGTTTCAACAAATCATCTCAACCGTTACGGATGGACTGGGCTGCGCAGGAATGAATGTCTCGGCTGAGCTTTACAAACTGCTTGTGTATGAAGACGGCGGCTTCTTTCTTCCGCACCGCGATACGGAAAAAGTCGACGGCATGTTTGGCACGCTAGTGATTGTGCTGCCTTCCGCGCATCGTGGCGGCGAACTTCTCATCCGGCATGCGGGGCGCGAAGTGACACTCGATTTGAATAATGCGGAAGTTTCCGAGCTGACCTTCGCCGCGTTTTACGCGGATTGTGAGCACGAGGTCAGACCTATCGCGCAGGGCAGGCGCGTTTGCTTGACTTACAACCTCATCCAACGCCGGACCGGCAAAAAAGACAAGCCGCTCACCGCTCCGCTCTACGATTCGGAAGTGGAAGCCGCCGCGGCGTTGCTCGAACGGGCCTTCGGGAAGCCCGGCGAACCGTCCAAGTTGATGTGGCTGCTGGAACATCAGTACAGCCCGGCTGGACTTTCTTTCTCCGGACTCAAAGGCCAGGACGCGGCTCTCGCCAAGGTGCTGCGGCGGGCCGCGGCGCGGGCGGAGTGTGCCATGCATCTAGGCATCGTACACATCGAAGAATCGGGTGCGGCAGAACCATACTTCGACGAAGACTACGGCAAGGGCCGCCGATCGAGGCGTTACGATGACATGGATGAAGAAATCGAGGAAGAAGACGATGATGAATCCGCTGCGAGTGATTTTGAGGTGGTCGAAGTCGTTGACGGCTCGTGTTACGTCGATCAGTGGGTGGACACGGAGGAGCGCGAGATGGACTTCGGCCCGCTGCCGATCGAAGAGGGTGAGGTGTTGCCGGCCGGCGCGTTGGATGATGAAGTCCCTGATCAACAGCGGCTCACCGAAGCCACAGGGAACGAAGGAGCCAGCTTTGAGCGGTCGTACCATCGTGCGGCGTTGGTCGTCTGGCCTCGGAACCGGTTCGTCGAGGTGTTACTGGAAGCGGGGCCCGGCGCGCCGCTGGCCTACTTCGGTGAACGCGTTCAGTCCTGCAGGGGTTCGTCAGTGTCATCCGCCGATCGAGAAGCGGTGAGCCTCATCGGGCGTCGGATCGTCGAGGTGTGGGAAGCCTGGGGCGATGGCTCACATCCAGGCCGCCACAAGGAACCGGATCGGAGCGTCATGATCGCACTCGCCGGGCAACTGGCTCATGAGCGGAGCGAATGCAAGCCCGATAGGGCACAGCTATTAGGTCATGTTCCGCTACTCGAGCGATTTGTTGGCGGAGTCGTGACGCGTGAATACGACGGGACCGAAAACGAGGCGCTGGCAGCCAACGCTCCGTTGCTCGGCCCACAAAAATCTGGCCAACTTTTCACTCGACTGGCGAACGAAAACATGCGCTTGTTTCCTGGCGCTTGCGCGGACCTGCTGAAGCGGCTTATCGGCCGAGTGCCAGCAACAGCGGAGTGGATAGCGGCGTTTCGGGACATTGGCGCCGCCATCGTCGAAGCGCTGCCGAAGCTGGAGCATAAAAGGCCCTCTTATCCGGATGCAAACTGGCGGCGGGCTCAAAAGATGACCCCCGTGGACGCAGGGATGCTGGCCGATCTCCTCGACAGCCTTGCAGCCTTGAACTCCGTGCACCTTCGCGACGCTGCCTGCACCGCTATTGCCGCGAATCCGGCCGTGTTTAAGTCCGATACGGTGATTGTGCCCGCTATCGATCTGCTGCACAGGCGCGGGGCCGAAGCTGCCATCCGCGATCGCGAATTGCGGCGCCTATGGTGTCACGCCGCCGAATTCCTGCTGGCCCGCAGCGAGTATCCTCCCGAACTGCCAAAGGACTGGCAACAGAGTGTGACGATTTCCTGCCGGTGCGATGACTGTTGTGAACTGCAGGCCTTCGCTCGAAACCCGGACGAACAAACCCATCGTTTCCGGGTACGCAAAGATCGCCGCCAGCATCTGCACCAGCAGATCGAGCATCACAACTTGGATATATCGCACGCCGCCGAACGCATCGGCTCGCCGCAAACCCTGGTCTGCGCGAAGACCCGTCGCACGTACGAACGCCAGTGCCGTCAACATGAGGCAGACCTTGCGGCCATGTCCGCGCTCCTCCGCTTCATGGACGGAACGGGTGGCGAGATCGCCCCGGTTGCGGCGCGGATCCAGGCTGCAACAACTCGGCATGTCACGGCAAGGTCGCAGGCCGTGTAGCTGAGTTTTGAGGTGCCCGATCGGCCCATGCGACTTTCGCTCATAAGTCCTCCACGAGGAATCGCGCTCCCTGATTGTCGGCCGGGTTTACCCAGAGCATCCGCTCGAACACCTGTTCCGCCACATCAGAGCGTCCAAGGGCCAGAGACTGAGTCCGTATCCATGCATGCAGCGCAGGAACGGGCGGAATTTGATACCGGCGAATCGTATTTCCATGATGTCCGTCCGTTGCTGGAGCATGTATTTTCTCGCGTTAGACGTGAAGAATTCCGTTTTGAAGCGGAGACCGATGGCATCAGCGAGCCGGATAATCCGGAGTATGACCAACGGTTTGCGACTGTATACAATGGTAACGGCTGCATCGGTTGTGCGATAGGAATCTCCTTTGCTGCACCATTCGCGGTGGTTAACCTATCCGACTATTCGCGGTACCAAGACGGGTCCATCGAGCTTTTGTTCCTCCGAAATCGCCTAACTCAGGCTCACGCTAGTCCGGATTTGGTTGGCGATCGGCCATTCAACGAATGAGCAACTGATTTTGCATCAGATCGGAACCGACATTTAAACGGCGGAAAGCTCGACGCGCCAGTCCACTCCGATCCGCCATGAGCCTTCGTCATCGGCGAAGAAGATCACGTCGTCGCCCTTGTCGATGCGCCGTAGCAGTCCGAGAAGCAACTCGAATGCCTCGCGCACGGGTTGCCTCGGTTGTTCTCTGCGACCTGGACGCACCCAGGCGCATTCAATCGTCGTCCAACACCGATCGATCTCATCGGAGTAGTCGCGGATCAAGGACCCTCCTGCCTTTTAGCGAGGACGTTCATGAAAGCAGAAGCTCCAGGTTTTCCCGGCTGAGCCCCGCGATGAAGCTGTTATCCGCCGTAATGATGGCATCGGCAAGTTCGCGTTTGCTTTTCTGAAGCTGTAAAACCTTTTCCTCGACGGTGTCGCGAGCAATCAGCCGATAGGCGAAGACACGGCGCAATTGGCCGATGCGATGACTGCGGTCGATCGCTTGCGCCTCCACCGCCGGATTCCACCACGGGTCCAGCAGAAACACGTATTCTCCGGCCGTCAGATTCAGACCCAGGCCGCCGGCCTTGAGGCTGATCAGGAAGAGCCGGCACGAGGCATCTTCCTGGAATCGGCGAACGCGGCCCTCGCGATCCCGCGTTTTGCCGTCCAAATACTCGTAGACGGTCTTCTCTCGATCGAGTTTGTTTCTCAGGATTGCAAGCAGGCTTGTGAATTGCGAAAAAACGAGAACTTTGTGCCCTCCGTCCATGACTTCGGCCAGTTGCGCCGTTAAAGTGTCCACCTTGGCGCTGGTTTCTCCTGTGCGGTTCTTGTCGATCAGTCCCGGGTGGCATGCGGCCTGGCGGAGCCGCAACAGTGCCTCGAGGATGTGCATGCGGGACCGCTGGATGCCCACCCGGTCAATATACCCGAGAAGGGACTTGCGATAGTGATCGCGCAGCTCATTGTAAAGGCGCCGCTCGGTGTCGTCGAGCTCGCAATAGATCGTCTGTTCGGTCTTGGCAGGCAATTCGAGCGCGACCTTTTCCTTAGTGCGCCGCAGGATGAACGGCCGGAGCGCCTTGGACACGATCTGGAGCCGCGCCTCGGCGCCGCCATGATCTTTCGAGGACGTGTGGGAACGGAACACCGACGCGCTACCGAGCATGCCCGGATTGAGGAACTCGAACAGACTCCAGAGGTCGTTCACGCAATTCTCGACCGGCGTTCCCGTCAAGGCCAGACGATACTCCGCCTTCAGCAAGCGCGCCGCCTTCGCGGACTCTGTGGACGCATTCTTGATGGTCTGAGCTTCGTCGAGGATGACGGTGTCGAATGGGACGTCCTTCAACAGCGTGATATCGCGGCGCAGCGTGCCGTACGTCGTCAGAACAATGTCGTACTGCTGAACATCGCGCCACCGGTCCTTCCGTCCGCTTCCGGTGTGATCGAGGACGGAAAGCCGTGGAGCGAATCTCGCAGCTTCCTCTTTCCAGTTGAAGACCAGGGAGCGTGGAACGACGATCAGCGCCGGTCCACGCCGGCCGGCGGAATCCAGGAAAGCGAGTACCTGCACTGTCTTGCCGAGTCCCATGTCGTCAGCCAGACATCCACCGAAACCGAACCGCCGGATAAAATGAAGCCAACCCAGCCCATCGCGCTGGTACTCCCGCAGTTGCCCGCTAAACGTTGGCGGGGGATCGACCGGCTGAACGCCGCAAAAGTTCGCCAATTCCTCGCGGATCCGGGCGTAAGTGGCGTCGAACGTGACCTCCGGCTCCTGGGCAAGCAGCGCATCGAGCAGGCCGGCCTGATGGCGCGCAAACCGAACGCCTCCGTCCCCAATCTGGCCAAAGGCCGCGACCGCCCGATAGCGTTCAAGCCATTCTTTGGGGACCAGGCCGTACGAACCGTCACTCAAGCGCACGGTGTCCTCACCTTGGCGGATGGCCTTCAATAACTCCGGCATCCGAGCGGTCTCCCCATCGAAGACGGCCTGTCCTCCCAACTCGAACCAATCGATTCCGGAGGTTACCTGCATGCTGAAGCTGCCGCCGCGGCGATAAAGTTTGCCGTCCGCCTCGACCCGCCAGCCTTCGTCCGACAAGGTGCGCACGATCGCGGGAAGCCGGGATGGAGGAAGCTCCCACCGGTGACCGCCCCAAGAGTCAGCAGGTCGAAAGCCTAACGCCGCCAGTCTGGCCAAGGCCACGGCTTCGGCATTTCGGTCGCGCGCGAAAAATCGATCGGCCACCGGATCGTGAATCGCCGCATCCGGACGGGCTTCGGGCACACGCACCCCGCCGTAATCGAACTCGATCTCGCACCGAAGCATGGCCTGGCCGTAGAACTTTCGCTCTCCTGCACGAATCTTCAGATGCGGAGGAACGGAGAGGGAACGCTGCTCGAAACGGAGTTCTTCGGGCAGTTCGACCGGAGGAAGGGAGGGAAACTTCGCGATTTCCATCATGAGCTTTCGCCCGGCGCCGAACGGAACCGGCAGAGTTCGAATCTCACGAAGCAGTTGGACCCATTCCGGCGCTCCCAGGTCGTCAAACCGCGCGACACGATCGCGCAAGATTAGAATGCCGGGCGCGATCACCGCAGGCTCGGCAAGTGATATTTGTTCTTCGTTGCGGGCAATCGTGGCGGAGATCGTATAGCAACTCGCCGCCTCATCCCGCCTCACGCGGATCTGGAGCAACCATGGCGGCCCGCCGTCCCAATCCAAGCGCATCAGGTCGTCGGAGCGGCCCCCGGACGGCTTTAAGAAACAGCGGCCCGTGGCGCACAACGCCGGAATCAGCACGTCGTAAGAGGCCGCGCGCAGATAGTGTCTGTTGTCCATGCCGGAAAACGTGCTACCGGAACTGCGGCAGCCGGCCAGGAGGGCGAGAAGCTTTCGGTCCGCCTCTTCTAACAGTTCGATGTCGCGAATCCAAGTCTCCTGCAGGTTGGGGCGGCCCCACTCGCCGTTGCTCTTGATCCGGTGTACTGCAGAGCGGACGACGAGAGCTTTTGACTGTGCACACTGGGCGGCATCGATGACGTAGCTGATCTTGACGGGCGTTTCGGCAACGCCTCCGTTTCGCGCCTGCGCCGCCGATCGAAGCGCGGTCAGATACTCCTGCCAAGGCGGCGTCACGGGCTTGCGCGCCGGACCGCGCCTGGACCGTCGGGATTCGCGATTCTCTCGCCATTGCATCCCACGCTCGTCATTGAAGTCATCGGCATTTTTTGCGGCTTCGCTTTGTCCGTGCACACCAGCCGTCACGCCCTGTTTGATCACGTTCTGATGGGAACGCCTTTCCGCCCAACGGCGTTTCATCATGTCCCGCAGTTCCCTGCGCTGCTCTTTTGAAAACATGGCCACCGATAACCTTCCTTTCAGTTGATTTGAAGAAAAGCTACCGGTGAATGGGGACAATACAGGTCTTCATCCGGTCGCGGCGAGTGATCATGTCGGCGTGCCGGCATGTGCCTATGGGGATACGTTTTCGAACGAACATGGCGTCGTGGGCTTGGATGGCCGCCTCGTCGACATCGGTTCCTGTCGGGGCGCCGGTGGATTCATTGCCAAACTGAATCATCAGACTGCCGAGTCGAAGTACGACTATATGGATTTCAAGATGAAAGCCGAGTTGAAAAAGATCCACCGCGAAGCGATCGAAGACTCCAAAGAACAGCCGGTACCGGCAATCGTCCTCGCCTATCAAAATGTTTATGACACGTTTCCACACGATTGGCCACCGTGGGAATTCGACAAGCGACGGGATTAATTCACGTCCAATAGGAACCAAGGCTACTGGAGATCGGTGGCGCCCGGCGAGACGTCACGGAGAAAACCTCGTGCGCTCCAAGCGGGCCAGATACTAAAATCGTCCGCAGAGAAACTATGAAGATCTCTCAAACCGGAGTTCTACGATGGCAACTGCGATTGATATCGGTACGCTGATTACCCAATCGCCCGAAGTGTGCGATGGCCGGCCGCGCGTTGCAGGAACCGGTGTAACCGTTATGCGGATCGCCGGTTGGCACAGGCTCGGGAGCAATCCGGAGGAGATTGCCCGCAAGACAGGGCTGACATTGGCGCAGATTCACGCGGCCCTCGCTTATTATCACGCGAATCAGGAGACGATTGACTCTGACCTCGATCATGAAGCCTCGGAGTATGACCGGCTAGCCAATGAGCACCGCCCCAAGCCGCGCTAGCCGTGAAAATCATACTGTATTTTGATGAAGACGCGCAGGACAGCGATCTCATCCAGGCGCTGGACTTGCGTGGAGTTGGTGTCATCGGCGCCTGGGCGGCCGGAATGCGTGAGCGCAGCGACGAAGACCATTTGCTCTGGGCAGCCGCCCAGAAACGGACGCTCTATAGCTTCAATGTCAGAGACTACTGCCGGTTGCACGCCGAATTCCTCGCCCAAAGCAGGTCCCATTTAGGGATTATTGTCGCCAAGCAGCAACATTACTCCGTTGGTGAGCAAATGCGGAGGTTGCTCAAACTGATCGCGACCAAGTCGGCGGAGGAAATGACGGACCAAATCGAGTTTCTAAGCGATTGGGAATGATTGAGACGCCGGGTTTAGCCAGAGCATCCGCTCGAACACCTGATGACCCTCTCCAGGTAGGGCACGCGGCCCCGGCGCCAGTCCTCCAGTTTCTCCGTCGCAAGCAGGTTCATGCTGACGAGGACATCGATAGGGGCCACGACTTTGTTTTTCGCGAGGATGGCGGACACCACCCGCTCGATCTGCGGGTACAGCGGATCGTCTCGATACGTTGCTACGGTTGTGGTCTTCCTTCGGCGGGCCAACAGCCGCGCCAACTCGTCTGCAGCAGGCTGCTTAGACTGAACGGCCGGCGAGGAACGCGTCGTCCGCTCAGCTTCTTTCTGAGAGAGCTTTCTCATGTCCCTCCGCGTAACCCAACGTAGGCAGTCCGGAATCAAATACTACTAGAATACCCGACCAGCTCGCGCGAAGAAGGCTGACCTCAGTAGCGAACGATTGTAGAATCGCAAAGGATGTCTGTTTTATCGCGATGGGACCCAGCCAATGGTCAGATCACACCGCAGCCGTTGAGGAGCAGACTGATTTTTCTTGAGCCAGTCGGTCCGGCTGTGCGTCGGCCGGATGCGTAACGACAGAGCATCGGCGTGACGCTCATCTGCATGAAGAACCGTCGCACGTACGAATGCCAATGCCGTCAGCATGAGGTGGACCTTGCGTCTATGTCCACACTCCTCCGCTTCAAGGGCGGAACGGGCGGCGAGATCGCCCCGGTTGCGGCGCGGATCCACCCGCAACAACGCGTCATGTCACGGCAAAGTCGCAGCCTGTGTAGCTGCGTTTTCAGGTGCGCGATCGGCCCACGTGACTCTTGCCCGTATGTCTTCCACGAGAAATCGGGCTCCTTGATTGTCGGTCGGGTTTAGCCAGAGCATCTTCTCAAACACCTGCTCCGCCTCATCAAAGCGTCCCAGGCGCCAGAGACAGAGTCCGTATCCGTGCATGCAGCGCAAAAAGGGGCGATTATCGATATAGCCCCAAGGCAACAGTCCGTCGAATGGGTTCGGCAACGAAAGTCCGCCGATGCCCAAGCCCACTGCATAGTGTCGGATGGCTTCCTTAGGGGTGTGATCAAAAGCCAGGTAACCGAGGTGGGCGTGCGCATCGAGACAGCGAAGATCCGCCTGGCAGAGGTCCATGAGGACATTGCAGGCTTCCTTAGAGTTACCTGAGTCCTTCAATTCCATGGCTTCGATGATGGGATCCCAGAATGGGTCCTGTGTATCCTCACCGGGCAACATATGCTGCAACCGGAACTCTCGGCGGGGGCCGCGGGCAATGATCGGCTCGGCCCATTGCTCTATTCGCTCACCTTCCTCACCCCAGTAGTGCTGATGCGGGTCCCACATGTCTAGCTCCTCGAGCTGCAATGGCTGAAGACCGATCGCCGCCGCATCCAGTGTGGTCGATTCAATTTCGCCCGACAGATAAGAATGCCCGGCGAAGGACCACTCCTTGTGGGGCCGGACCACAACGATCTCGCCCGGGAAGATATGCCAGATACGATGCGCGCGAAGCGTGATGATTGTGCCGGCTCCCCGGACGCGGCACCGGGCTGCGCGCTCCCTGACCGCGAGCACGACAAACTCGACGCGTTGCGTGAAGTCGAGACCCGGCGTTCCCGTCTGCGGCTCCGGCTCGAGAGCGCCTTTCAGCGCCCCACGACTCGAAACCTCGCTCCTGCGCGACAACGGCCAGAGAGTGTTTCAGCCGGACCCGTTCCAAAAGATGTGAGATATCCCCAAGTGACGTGCTGGAGAAGGATTGGAGTTTTCTGAAACGGGCAACGGCACTTGCGACTTCGTCTGGAGCGCCGGACCGTAGTTGCTTCAGAAGCCGCCGTGCCTCAATGCGGCACTGAGTGATGGAATGCTGTCGTTCATAGTCGGTCATGATGTACTCCTCGGACTATCTGCCGCAAAGCCCGACTGTTGGCGGCAACCAGAGAGTTCAATGACGCGAACTACCTACGGAAATTGAAGGGTGAGAAAGTCTTTCTCGGGCGATGGCGCCCCTTCGCACCGCCTCGTACAATCGCAGAACTCCGTGTGGATGTCAATTATCGTCGAAGAGGTCGTAGTGCGGCAGTCGTGGTTCGCGGAAATGTAAGGAAGTCAGTTGTCAGACCGAGGTGAACGTTCGCTCCAGATCTTGTGGGATAAAGTTGGCAAGTCCGTCGTAATAGGCACTGCACTCCTCTAGATTTGAAAAGTGAACAACTGACTTTGCGTCCCATCGGCATGTGAAAAACAAGGGGAGGCCGAGAGGTCCTGACTGTCGCCCGGTGTGGTTTTGTTTTCCCAAGGTGCGCGCAAAGCCCACGCTAATCTTGGATTTA